>JAYVQV010000189.1:0-2285 GCA_043776855.1 Limisphaerales bacterium
GGCACAGGCTTCCAGCCTGTGAGTTCTCCGGGTTTAGAAAACACACAGGCTGGAAGCCTGTGCCACCACGCCCACTCGCGGAATTTTGTTTTGTGTCCGGGCAAAGCTTACGACCGTTCGCCCTGCGGCACCGGCACGAGCGCAAAACTCGCGTGCCTCGCTGCCGATGGAAAACTCGGCGAAGGCGAGACGTGGGTTCAGGAAAGCATTCTCGGCAGCAAGTTCACTGGCAAATTCCGCTGGCTCAACCGCGAGCGCGGTGAGATTCAACCCATCATCACCGGCATCGCGCACGTCAATGCGGAAGCCACGCTGCTGCTCGATGACGGCGATCCGTTCTGCTGGGGCATCCGATAAAAAATGAAATCAGAAGTGTCACTGCGACAAACAAAGTGCCGCCGACTTGCAGTCGGGGGATTCCCCGCCGCCTGCTGCCGGAGCGCCGAGCACCTGCTCGGCTCGTTCCCAGAAGCGCCACCAACGCGCCGAGCAGGTGCTCGGCGCTCCGATGCTGGGCGCGGCACAAACCATGCGTGGCCGCTGTCGGTGTTCTTCATTATTTTCTTCGCGCAAAATGTTTTCGCCGCCAACTTCGACAACATTTATTCCAACGCCCAATCGCTGGCGCGGCGCACGGAGGGGAAAGTTTTTCGCGATGCGGTCGCGCCGCACTGGCTGCCGGATGGAAAACACTTTTGGTATCGCGTCGCTACGGGGCCGGACGCGCATGAATACGTTTTGGTGGACGCGGAGTCGGGCGAGATCAAACGCGCGGCGTCCGCTGAAAAACTTGGCGTGACGGAAACGGAGCAGCTTTCCACCTCGAAACAAAAATCGCTCGCGCCGAAGCGCAGCACGCGCACCGGCGGCGAGACGGCGATGCGGTTTCACAACACCACCGCCGCACCGGTTGAATTATTCTGGGTGGATGAAAGCGGCGAGCGCAAAGCTTACGGACGCGTGCGCCCCGGCCAGACTTACGAGCAGCACACTTACGCGGGCCACGTCTGGCTCGTGACGGATTCGCTCGGCAGTCCGCTCGGATTTTTTGAGGCGCCGCCGGACGTGCTGGAGGTGACGATTGACGGCCAGCCGAAGGTTGATGGTGGTGCGGCTCGCGCTGCGAGCCGGGTTGCCTCGCGGCGCGAAGCAACCCACCGCGGCGCGCAGTCGCCGGATGAAAATTATTCCGTGCGGTTTGAAAATCAAAACGCTGTGCTAGTCGCCACTTCCGGTGAAAAGTTTTTCCTGACGACGAACGGCACGCAGGCAAATCCCTATCGCGGGCCGGTCGTGTGGTCGCCGGATGCAAAACATTGCGTGTTTTTTTCCGTGGCGGAAGTGCCGCGCCATATCGTGACCATCGTGGAATCATCGCCGCATGACCAGTTGCAGCCGAAGTTGCAGACGTATGATTATTTCAAGCCCGGCGACACGCTGCCGCAGGTGCGACCGGTGCTGGTGAGCGTCGCGGACAAGACGGCGAAAATTATTTCGAGCGATTTGTTCACCAATAATTTTACGCCCGACAGCGAGATGAAAAAGTTGCAGTGGTCGCCGCGCGGTGATGAATTTTATTTCGATTACAACCAGCGCGGGCATCAGCTTTACCGAATCATCGCGGTGAACGCGACGAACGGCGCGGTGCGAATGGTCGTCGAGGAGCGCAGCAAAACATTCGTGGATTACGAGACGAAGACGTGGCGCGAGTGGCTGCCCGATTCCGGCGAACTGCTGTGGATGAGTGAGCGCGATGGCTGGGCGCAGCTTTATTTGTATGACATCGCGACGGGCCAGTTGAAAAATCAAGTCACGCGCGGCGACTGGGTGGTGCGTGAAGTTTTGAAAGTGGACAAGGAGAAACGCCAAGTCTGGTTTCTCGCGAGCGGCTTGCGCGTAGTTGAAGACCCGTATCATCAGCAGCTCTGCCGCGTGAATTTTGACGGCAGCGGTTTTGTTCAACTGACGCAAGGCGATGGCGACAACTTGGTGGAATTTTCACCGGACGGAAAATTCTTCATCGCCAAATTTTCGCGGGCTGATTTGGCAACCATCACAGAGCTGCGACGCAGTGAAGACGGAAAATTGATTTGTGAACTGGAGCGCGCCGACGCGTCGCGGCTCGTGAAATCCGGCTGGACGCTGCCGGAACGTTTCACCGCAAAAGGCCGCGATGGCAGGACGGACATTTACGGCGTCATCATCAAGCCGTCGAATTTTGACCCCAAGAAAAAATATCCCGTCGTCGAGGAAGTTTATGCCGGGCCGCAGGATTCGTTCGCGCC
>JAYVQV010000190.1:0-2274 GCA_043776855.1 Limisphaerales bacterium
CGTGCCGTTCGCGCCGACGAGCGCGACGCGTTCGCCGTAGTTCACCTGGAACGACGCATTTTCAAACAGCGTCCGTCCGCCAAAAGTCATTTTTAAGTCACGAATAATTAACATGGAAATTTTTTCTCCGAACATCGGCGGGAGACGAGGAATGGAATTTTCGTCCGCCACCGAGCGGACGGAAGTTTAGGCGGAAAATGCGGCGCGTCAATAACCCTGCTTCAGCAACCACCAGGTCCCGACCATGGCGGCCACGCTGGCCACCGACATCCACAACGCGCTGGACATGAAGCACGCCGCCGTGATGGCGAAGCCGCCCAGCCAGGGGATGATGGATTTCTGCTTCCAGCCATAGACGCAGTAGCCGCTCGCGATGGCGCCCCACAGACACGAGGCCCAGAGCGCGCTCTGGTCAATGTTGCTGAGCGCGGTAATTAAACCGTCTTGTTGTGTGGTCTGCTCCATTCGCGCCAATATGCACCCGCGCTCCGGCCCAAGGCAACCATTGGCTTCGCGTGAATGAACGGAGCGCCGAGCATTGCTCGGCTTGAATGGCTGGCATTTCCCCCTTGCCGAGCAATGGCCTCAAACGATACCACGGTGCTGCCTTAATTCAGAAACGGAGCGCGGGTCTATGACCCGCAGCGGCCCCGCCCAAACCGAACCGTTGCCAATAAACGGTGACGTTCGGAAATCTGGAACGGCGGCGGCTCACAGAGCCGCGCTCCGCAAATTCAGGCACTACCGATACCACTACCCTTTTGTAAATTGCCGTGGTAGTTTGCGCGCGTGAGCAATTTCTTCCGGCCCAACCTCGGCAAGCACGGTCGCATCGCGCGCGGCGTCATCGGCTCGCTCTGCCTCATCGCGGGCATCATCCTCGTGGATTTTATTTTGTGGCTGGGATTAATTTTTGTCGTGGCCGGACTGTTCGCCATCTACGAGGCGTTGAGCGGCTGGTGCCTCGCCCGCGCCTGTGGCATCAAGACGAAGATCTGAAAACCAAGGATGAAGTGTGAAGGCAGAAGGATGAAAACTTTCCCATCGTTCACTTCGCTGGCACTGCTGGCGGCAGATTGGTCAAAGCATTGGGCGCGGCCAGCCGGGCTTTGCGCCCCTTGAGGTCTTGGTTCGCGGCGAGGTCGGCGGCGGTCAGCACCGATTCCACGCCGGTCGGCGGCACTTCCACTTTGGCCGTCCACAGAATTCCATTCAGCATCACCTTGCGGAAATTTTCATCGCCCCAGTTCCGGTGAAAATGTCCGCCCGTAAAACCAAAGCCGCGTCCGCCATCCGCACGCTCGCACGCCCACGCCAACGTTTGCGCGTCGCCGCGCGCCACCGCCGCGCGCACGCCGGGATTGCCCTCATGCGGGCCGTCGGCGCGCTCCATTGTTTCGGTCGGCGGCACGGCGGCGAGAATCGCGGTCACACCTTTCATCCCATCGCGAAATTTCAGGTTGAAATACCATTCATCTTTCATCGCGAACGGTTTCACGCCGCGCGCGATGGGATGATTGGGCAATGATTTTATTTCCGCCGACCACGGCGGATTGACCGAGCGGTTGATTTCAAACGCGCCACCGATCCAGTCGAGAAATTCGGTCTGCCCGCGTTCCATCGTCGGCTCCACCGCGTAATGAATCAGCACCAAACCCGTTCCGCGCTTCATCAAGGCATCGAGCACTGCCAGATGATCGGCCTGCAACGCCGGATGCCCCGCGCCGCCATCGCTGTAAATCACCACCGCCGCCGCGCCGGTCAGCCCGGCGGGATTTTCCGGCCAGCCATTGGAATAAACCTCCACCGCGACGCCGGGAAAACCCGCGAGACATTTTTGAAACAGCAGACAACCCGCGCGCGCCTCATGCTCGCCGGAACCGTGGCTCGCCTTGCCCGCCAACAGCACAATCCGTTTATCCTCCGCGCGACCGGCGCAGGGAAACAGCGACAGCAAGGACAAAAATAGAATGGCAAAAGTTTTCATGAAAAATTCAGTTGGTTCGTGGAAGGACGCGCGTCCGGTTCAAAGGTTGCGAAATAATTCGGAAAATTCTGCACCGGACAAACCATCGGGCGAAAAGCCTCCGCAGATTTCGCAGCCAGCCGCAGAATCAAAACATTTATCTGCGAAAATCTGCGGCCTCGGCGGATAAAATTCCATATAACCCGAACTCCGAAGTTGGGGAGCGCCCCCGCGCCGGGTGGAACCGGCTTCCAGCCGGTTGAATTTGGCTTCCAGCCAAATTCCGTTCGCGGCGGGAATCGTCAGCC
>JAYVQV010000191.1:0-2269 GCA_043776855.1 Limisphaerales bacterium
GGTAAAAAAGGATTCAACCCCGCAAACCGAGCATGAACACCACAACCGCAAACCTTGAACTGAAAGAAAACACTATGAATCGTCGCAAATTCTTCTCGAACGCAGCCGCAGCCACAGGCGGCGCACTGCTGGTCCGACTCGTTCCCACCGCCACCGCCGCCGAACCCGGCAAACCGGCCGTCAGCACTGGCAAAACCGAGCCGTTCAATCCGGGTGGCCTTGGTTACAAACCCGTCATCACACCCAATGGCGTCACGCTGCCGTGGAAAATAGTGAATGGCGTGAAGGTGTTTCACCTCGTCGCCGAACCCGTCACGCATGAATTTGTTCCTGCGATGGAAGATCACCCGGCGCTCATCGCGGAATGCTGGGGCTACAACGGGCGCGTTCATGGTCCGACAATTGAAGCTGTGGAGGGGGATAAAATCCGCATCTACGTTACCAACCGGCTCACCGCGCCGACGAGTGTTCACTGGCACGGCATCTTGTTGCCGAGCGGCATGGACGGCGTGGGCGGCGTTTCGCAGAAGGCGATCCAACCGAGCGAGACTTTCAAATACGAGTTCACGCTCAAGCAGCACGGCACGTTCATGTATCACTCGCATCACGACGAGATGACGCAGATGCAGCTTGGCATGATCGGCCTGTTCATCATCCATCCGAAAAATCCCGCGCAACCGCCGCCGGATCGCGACTACGCCTTCATGTTGAGCGAATGGAAAATTGAAGTCGGCTCGCGCCGTCCCGACCCAAATGAAATGACGGACTTCAACGTGTTCACTTTCAACGGACGCAGCTTTCCCGGCACGGAAGCGATTGTCGCCAAAGTCGGCGAACGTGTCCGCATCCGCATCGGCAACTTGAGCACAATGAGCCACCACGCGATTCACCTGCACGGCTATTACTTCAAGGTCGTCGCGACGGACGGCGGCCAGATTCCCGAAGCCGGGCAATGGCCGGAGACGACCGTTCACATGCCGACAGGCAGCACGCGCACGGTGGAATTTGTCGCCGACGCGCCGGGCGATTGGGTCATGCACTGCCACATGCTGCATCATGTGATGACGCAGATGGGGCATAAATTCGGCAACTTGATTGGCATCAAGACAGACGGTTTGAACGAAAAAATCCGCAAGCTCATTCCCGGCTATATGACGATGGGGCAAGACGGCATGGGCGACATGGGTGACATGGGCATGCCCGTGCCGCCGAATTCGCTGCCGATGGTCGGCGGACGCGGCCAATACGATTACATCACGATGGGCGGTATGTTCACGATTGTGAAAGTGCGCGAGGAGTTGCCCGCCGATGGTTCAGACCCCGGCTGGTATAAATCGCCGCCCGGCACAGTCGCCGATGTCGCGCCCGCAGAAGATTTGAAGCGCGACGGCATTGAGTTGCCCAAAGCTTTGCCGAAGACCGCCGCGCTTTCCTCGCCCAAAAACGAAGCGTGGTGCGGCACGCCGCCCAAAGCGCCGCTGCTATTGGCGCAAAACAAAGTGAACGGGCGGGTCAAACTCCACTGAAACAATTTGCCGTCATGGTGACGGCGAAAAACAAAACAACAAAACAACAAAAACATGAAACTGATAAAACACATCCTCACTGCGGTGCTGCTCACCGGCCTGGCTGCCGGAACAATGAGCGCCCGCGCCGACGACAAACACGAACACGGTGACAAGAAACCCAGAGCCTACCCGCTCGACAAGTGCATCGTCACCGACGAGAAGCTCGGCGAGCACGGCAAGCCCTACGTCTTCACGCACGAAGGACAGGAAATCAAAATGTGCTGCAAGGACTGCCTGAAGGACTTCAAGAAAGAGCCGGCCAAATACCTCAAGAAAATCAAGGACGCGCCGAAGAAAGACGCGCCGGAAAAGAAATAACCTCAACCCCCATCGGGCTTGTCCCGGCGGCACGGACGCCGGGCAAGCCCGCAATGAAAGAAAAAAATCATGAACGACCGTGAAACACGCCGTTACGATATGTTTGGCCGCGCCAAAACGTTCGGCTAGACCAACGCCGCCGATTTCGCGGCGGGCAGCGAAGCGACGAAACGCTTCGGCAATCTTTCCGACCTAATCGCCGGTCTCGACAAGGCCAAGGCCGGTCAGCAGCGCGGCGGTTCCACGAGCAAGGCGGTGCTCTTGGACGCGCTCCGGCTGGACGTGCAAAACATCATTCGCACCGCCCGCGCGATGGATCAGGATGAGCCGGGCATGGCCGACAAGTTTCCCGCGCCCAATAGCGCCAGCGACGCAGATCTGGT
>JAYVQV010000192.1:0-8724 GCA_043776855.1 Limisphaerales bacterium
AGTGGAATTATTGAGCGGGGGTGGAACCGGCTTCCAGCCGGTTGTTTCCGGCATCCTGCCGGAAACCGTCGGCACGGACACGCCACGCAGGAACGTGAACAGCGGTTGACAATTCCCGCCACAAACGGAATTTGGCTGGAAGCCAAATTCAACCGGCTGGAAGCCGGTTCCACCCGGCGTGGGGGATCTCCCCAACTTCGGAGTTCAGGTTAATTCACACACATCGCCTCCGGCCGGGGGACAAACGCAGAGGCGCAGAAGAGCGCAGAGTTATTTATTCAGCGCCACTTTTGACCAGCGCAAATTGCAAAATGTCGCCTCTGCGTTTCTCTGCGTTCTCTGCGCCTCTGCGTTTTTCTGGAATTATTTCGTGTCTTTCGTGTCTTTCGTGGTAAAAAATTCCCCATGTCAAAACATCGCATCGGCATCATCGGCGGCACGGGGCTTTACAACATCGAAGGTTTTACCAACCAAAAATGGGTGACGGTCAAAACCCCGTTCGGCAATCCCTCCGATGACTTGCTCACCGGCAAAATCGCCGGGCGCGATGTCGTATTTCTGCCGCGCCACGGACGCGGCCATCGCCTGCTGCCTACCGAGTTGAACCATCGCGCGAACATCTGGGCCATGAAAAAACTCGGCGTGCAATGGATTATCAGCGTCAGCGCCGTCGGTTCCTTGCAGGCGAAATACAAACCGTGCGACATCGTCGTCATTGACCAGTTCCTCGACCGCACCAAGCAATCGCTCAACCACACCTTCTTCGGACGCGGCATCGTCGCGCACGTCGCGTTCAGCTCGCCCGTCAGCGAAGAATTACGCCAAATCATTTTCAAAACGGCCAAGGCGCAAAAAGCCCGCGCGCACGACGGCGGCACTTACGTTTGCATGGAAGGCCCGGCGTTCAGCACCCGCGCCGAATCGCTCGCCAATCACCGCGCCGGATACGATGTCATCGGCATGACGAATCTGGGTGAGGCCAAGTGCGCGCGCGAAGCCGAGATCGCCTACGCCACGATGGCGATGGCCACCGACTACGATTGTTGGAAGGAAGACGAACACGTCACGCTGGATGTCATCATCGCCAACCTGCATCGCAATGCGGACACGGCCAAGAAAATTGTCTGCGCCGTCATCCCGCAGATTCCCGCCGAGCCGAACTGGAAAGCGCACTCCGCGCTGAACCACGCCTTCCTCACCGAGAAAAAATTCTGGCCGAAGAAAACCGTGGCGGAATTAAAGCCGATGCTGGCGAAGTATCTGTGAAGTGAATCCAGACAGAATCCCAACGGGATTCAAATCATTCAGCCCAGGGTTGCGCGTGCCGCGCCGTAGCAAAGCGAAGGCGGGAGGCACGAGCTACCTTGGGAAAACGTCCCACAAAAAGTTCTTCTCCCTCTCCTCGCTTGTCACGCCGAAGTCGGATGAAGGCGGGCCAAACGAGGAGAGGGCCGGGGTGAGGAGAATTTATTTGAAGCTAAAAACGTCAGCCGCGCTGCATTTGAGCCGTTTCAAGAGACGTTCCAGAGTTGTGAGCGTTACATTTTGCTCGCCCATTTCCATGCGATGCAATGAGGATGAGGAAATGCCCAGCTTGCGGGCGAAAGAGGGCAAGGTCATTTCCCCGCGCCGTTTTCGCAGGTATTGACCGAGTTGCTTTTGCATGGACGCTGCCATGCAGGCAGTGTGCGCCGCCAGTGTTCCCACATATGGGAAATGTTAAGTGATGAGGGTTGACGCCCGCCTTGCGCCCCGGCAGAATTGAAAGCATTAGCTAAAGGAAAGGAAACTGATGAAACAGAACATTCTTTATGTGATGGTCGCAGTGCTCGTGGGTGCGAGCGCGAACGCGCAAGTGAATAGCGGCAGCAATGGCAGCGATGGCGCGTTCAATCCCACGACGAACACGAACATCAACATGGCCGACCACCCGAATGGCATTTACCAATACACTTCCGTCAACATTCCGGGCGGCGTCACGGTGACGTTTATTCCGAACGCGAATAACTCACCGGTAACTTGGTTGGTGCAGAGTAATTGTAATATCGATGGACTCTTGGATGTCTCCGGAAAAAATGCCAATGAGGGAATTGGTGGGGCGGGTGGGCCGGGTGGCGGGGCGGGTGGTAGTTTATCGGTTTCTGGACAAGGGCCAGGTGGTGGTGGTCGATCAACAAGTAGAGATTTCATAGGTATTTTTAACGGTGCCGCTTATTATTCATCCTACGGTGGCAATGCTTCATTTGGCGAATTAGGACAAACAAATGGGCAATTAAGTCAAGGTTTTCAGGGACAACTATACGGAAATAATTTTCTTCTTCCTTTACTGGGTGGTTCTGGAGGTGGTGGTTCACTTGACTACGGTGGAGGTGGTGGAGGTGGTGCCCTTTTAATTGCAGCATCACAGGTCATAACATTAAATGGCGTGATTAGAGCCAATGGCGGGAATGGTTTTATCGGTTCTTACATTTCAACTGGAGGATCAGGCAGTGGTGGAGCGATTCGTTTGCTCTCTCAACGATTTGGTGGAACTGGTGTGATTCAAGTTAATGCAGGAACAAGTAACTATGATGGAAATGCAGGCAAGGGTCGTATTAGATTAGATTTATTGGAAAACAATTTTGGCGGTTCAATAGGTGGGCCTAGCACTATCGGTTTTCAGCCCATAATCATTCCTATTGCGGGACAAAGTGTTCAGTTAAATATCGCCAGTGTTGGTGGCGTGGCCGTCTCTGCCAGTCCATCAGGCCAGTTTGTGACGCCGGATGCCATCCTTTCAGGCCAGCAGGCCAATCCCATTTCCATCGTGGTGAATTGCTCGAATCTTCCGCTGAACACGCTCGTCACTGTGACCGTGAAACCGGCAAACGGCTCATCCATAAGCGCAGTCGGCTACAACAATACTGGCACGCTGGCCTCCAGCACCGCCACGGTGTTGTTGAATATGCCGCGAGGTGGTGGAATCATCTACGCCACAACAGCAACCTCGAATTGACAAGGTTGCAATGAGGTCTTCAAGGCAACTTGCGCTGATTGCAGTGTTCCTTCTGCAATTGCTGTCAGCTTTTGCCGACGAGGTGATTACAAACGTCATGTCGCCAGTGGTGAGTTATCAATTTTACGATTCGCTGAACGGAGACACAAACTCGGTAATCATCAGTCCGGTTGTCAGCTATCAGTTTTATGATTCACTCGTTCACGCAGGAACGAACGCCTTTATCATCAGTCCCGTAGCCAGCTACCAATACTTCGACTGGCCGGATGCGGCGAGCGTGAATTTTCTAAACAGTCCAAATGTGAGTTATTACTATCAATTCGCCAATGCACCGCAGTTAGCAATTACCTACACGAAACGGACGCCGACCACGCCAGAGATCACTCCGACCATTATTCTTCCCAGTCCTTATCCGTGGCAACTAAAGACATTTACCAACGGCCTGCTCACAACCAACGTGCCGCCAGATCCCAACCGTATGACGATTGTTCTGACGCATGGCTGGAAGAGCAACCCGGATGCGTGGGCAACAAACATGGCGAGATTAATTTCTCAAAATGTTGCGACCCCACCGAACATCTTGGTTTGGGACTGGTCAAGCGTAGCAGACTCCACACTTTGCGATGCAAATCAATTTGCGGCGTCGGCGCGACAAACTCCCGACCAAGGAATTGCATTGGCTCTGGCATTACGCTCAAAACTTGGAATAAATTACTCACAGCAAATTCATTTTATCGGACACAGTCTTGGGACTTTGATTAACGGCTGGGCCGCGATCTTCCTGCACAACCGTGGATACTCGCCAACGAATACACACATGACGCTATTGGACGAAGCGGAAGTGGCGACGGACTTGAGCTGCACGGAACTTTTGAAAGCGGTTTTGTTAAACCAATGGAATCCGCTTGCACCGAAACCATACTACTACCAACCGCTGCCAAAAAAATTTGCATGGGCTGACAACTACATCTCGGCGTTCGGGCTTCTGCATCCTGACGCGCACAATGTCATCCTGACGAATGGCATGGGATCAATCGGTAACTTGGTTGCTTTTCACAGTTACCCGTGTTCGTGGTATGCGGAGACGATTTCCGCGGACATTTCCGCGATGGGACATCGCTGGTCGTTTGAGCGTGGTGGTTTCGCCGGAGCACCAACGACGAATACAGTTTTTCTGCAATCAGCCAACGGGTCGCTCTGGAATTTGGCGCAGACGGATTACGTTTCCGGAAGCAATTACTTGAATGGACGATTCCAAAAGTATCGTGATGCTTTGGCTTACGCCATCACCCGTCGCACACCAGATTCAGCCGAGGCTAACGGAGCGGTGCAAGGCGAATTGATGGCAACTGGACCGTTGAATGCCTTTAACTCCATCATTTTTTCACTACTCACAAGACACGGCACTTCTCAATCGCCACAGTTTCGTGCGTTCGGCGTGCATCCGAACGATGCGGGTGGTAGCGGTGGAAGTGGGAATGTGGGTGCGTATGCGTGGTTGCCATTGCCGATTCCTGCCGATGCAGTTTCGATGTCTTTTGATTTCAGAGTTGAGGGCGATTGGCAGGATGATTCGCTGGCTGCTGCACTAAACGGAACGAATGTTCTCTTGCTGGTTGGCAGCCAAGTTGAAACCAATGTGACCGTGAACAGTGGACTGATTGATGTATCAACGTATGCCGGACATACCAACGAATTTTTTGTTGGCATCATCGGCGGCACATCTTCAAACGCGCTGGTGACGGTGGAAAACCTCGTGTTCTACACCGCCGCGCCGCCGTCTTTGCAGGCCGAAGTCAGCGGAAGTAAATTAAAAGTTTCATGGCCGTTTACGTCACTAAATTTCAATCTGGAATCCACAACTAATCTCACCACAACAAATTCTTGGACGGCAGTAACGAATGTTCCGGCAGTGGTGGATTTGCAAAACACAGTCACGAATCCAATTTCCGGCGGAGCGAAATTTTATCGGTTGAAGAAATAATTTTGACTCCTCGCCCCGGCCCTCTCCTCGTTTGGCGAGGAGAGGGAGAATTTTTTTGCGGTTCACCTAGGGTAGCTCGTTCCTCCCGCCTTCGTTGCGCTACGGCGCGGCACGCGCAACCCTAGGCTGAATGATAAAATCTCGTTGGGATTGGGGCAGTTTTCTCAAACCAAATGGCAGAAGTTGCGCGCGAAATTCTTGGACGCGCGACGCAGTGGCGGTGATTATTCCGCCATGCCACGCGTTAAGTTTCTTTTCATCGCCGCATTGTTTCTTGCCGCCAACATTTTGGCGGTCGCAGAAACCAACCGCCTTTGTCTTTGGTATCAGCAGCCTGCCGAAAAATGGACCGAGGCGCTCCCCATCGGCAACGGACACATGGGCGCGATGATTTTCGGCGGCACCGCCAGCGAACGCATCCAGTTCAACGAAGACACGCTCTGGCGCGGCCAGCCGCACGACTACGTCCGTGCCGGTGCGGGCGACCAGCTCGCGGAAATCCGTCGCCTCATTTTCGCCGGGCAAGCCGCCGAGGCCGGCAAGCTCGCCAAGGAAAAAGCCATCAGCGATCCCGTGCGCCAGATGCCGTATCAGCCGTTCGGCGATCTGCGTTTTCAATTTCCCGGCCACGAGAACGTCACGGAGTATCGCCGCGAACTGGATTTGGATTCCGCCCTCGCGACGACGACTTACCGCGTCGGTGCAGTTGAATTCAAGCGCGAAGTTTTTGCCAGCTATCCTGACCGCGTCATCGTCGTGCGCCTGACCGCGAGCGAGCCGGGGAAAATTAATTTCACGCTGCGGATGGACAGTCCGCATACGAATTCCCAAACGCGCCTCGGAGCGCGGACGGCTCGTCCGCGTGTTTCTGGTTCGACGAATGAACTCGCGGACGAGCCGTCCGCGCTCCTTCTCACCGGCCAGCTCGGCGCGAACGCTTTGCGCTTTGAGTCATGTGTGCGCTTGCTCAACGAAGGCGGTCGCGTCACCGCCGGCGCGGATTCGCTCACGGTGACGAATGCGAATGTCGTCACGCTCCTGCTCGTTGCCAACACCAGCTTCGTGAATTTTCAAGACATCAGCGGCGACCCGGCAAAACGTTGCGCGGATGATTTGAAACGGCTCGCTAAAAAATCTTTCGCCGAACTTCGCGCCGCGCACATCGCCGATCACCAGAAATTATTCCGCCGCGTGAACCTCGATCTCGGCCATACGCCCGCCGCCGATCTGCCGACGGATGAACGGCAGCGGCAGTTGAAGACGTCGCCGCTGGAAAACGATCCCGCGCTCGCGGCGTTGCATTTTCAATATGGCCGTTACCTGCTCATCGCCAGCAGCCGTCCCGGCAGCCAGCCCGCGAATTTGCAGGGCGTGTGGAACGAGGAACTCAATCCGCCGTGGGAAAGCAAATACACGCTGAACATCAACGCGGAGATGAATTATTGGCCTGCCGAGCTGTGCAATTTGAGCGAGACGCACGCGCCGTTGTTCGATCTGATTGATGACCTCACCATCAGCGGCGCACGCGCGGCCAAGGCGCAATACGGTGCGCGTGGCTGGGTGGTGCATCACAACACCGATCTCTGGCGCGGCGCGGCGCCCATCAACAACGTGGACGGCTTCTGGCCCACCGGCGGCGCGTGGTTGTGCGAACATCTGTGGGAACATTTCCTATTCACCGGCGATAAAAAATTTCTGAAACAACGCGCCTACCCGGCGATGAAATCCGCTTCACTTTTCTTCGTGGATTTTCTCGTGAAAGATCCGGCGACCGGCCATCTCGTCACGGCTCCGTCCCATTCACCGGAGCAAACACCGCCGAACCGTCCGCTGTTCGCCGCCGGGCCGACGATGGATAATCAACTCATCCGCTCGCTGTTCACTTCAACAATTGACGCTGCGAATCTTCTTGGCACGGACAAAGATTTTGCCAAGCAACTCACTGAACTTCGCGCGCAATTGCCGCCGAACAAAGTCGGCAGTCACGGTCAGTTGCAGGAATGGCAGGAGGACTGGGACGCGCCCAATAATAATCATCGCCATATGTCGCCGCTGTGGGGATTGTATCCCGGCAACGACATCACGCCCGCTGACACGAACATCTTTGCTGCCGCCAAAAAACTTTTGGAATGGCGCGGCGACGGCAGCACGGGCTGGAGTTACGCGTGGCGCATTCCGCTGTGGGCGCGCGTGGGCGATGGCGATTTTGCGTTCCGCCAATTGAGCGGCCTGCTGCAAAAACGCACGCTGCCAAATCTCTTCGACCTGTGCGGCCCGTTTCAGATTGATGGCAACTTCGGCGCGTGCGCTGGCGTGGCGGAAATGCTGGTGCAAAGCCACCTGACGGAAAACCGAATGACGAATGACGAATGTCGAATTCTCAATTTGCTGCCTGCGTTGCCGAAGGCGTGGCCGTCAGGTTCCGTCACGGGACTTTGTGCGCGTGGCGGATTTGAAGTGGATTTGGTTTGGAAGAATGGCGCTTTGACTTCAGCGGTGGTGCGCTCAAAACTTGGGGAACCTTGCGGCGTGCGCTGCGCTGGAAAAGAAATTCAGTTCACCACCAAGCCGGGTGCGCGCTATGAATTAAACGCCCAACTCGCACTGGTAAAATGAAACGCATTGCTTACAGCCCGGAGCGCGGGTCTGCGACCCGCAGCGGCTACGCCAAACCGGACGACTCTGGAATAACCCGATGGATTTTGAAACTCGGACGCGCTGCGGCTCACAGAGCCGCGCTCCGGTTGTTGCTGCTCACATTCGTTGCGTTCGCGCTGACGGCGAGTGCCGCCGTTGAAAAATGGCCGAGCGCGAGTGCCAACCGCGAACTGGAACTGACGATTCTTGAACCGACGACCAGCGCCAGCAACGTCACGCTGCCCGTCATCGTTTATCTAAAAAACCTAGCCGCGCCGCGCGTGGGAACGGAAGACGACGAGACGATTCTCCGCGATTTTCGGGCGGCGGGAAATTTGGTGATCGTCCTTGATTTCGCCCACGCCGCGAATGCCCGCGCACCGTTCATCAACCGTGACCTCGGCAAGCTGCGCGATGATTTCCGCGCCAAAAAAATTCTCGCCGGTCGCAAGCTGGATGACGCGCACATCTTCATCGTGCCGGAAGGCTGTCGCTTGAAGCGCGACGTGCTTTATTTCGCCGACACCAACCGCCCGCTGTCGCTCGACATCATTTATCCTTCGCAGCCGAAGTCACCCGTCGGCGCGCTGCTGGAATTTTCCTGCGACAACGTGAATCGCATGGGCAACACCTCGCTCTCCATTTGCAGCGACACGATTCTCGACGCGGCGGCCACGGAAGGTTTCGCCGTAGCGATGGCGGATCATCCCGTCGCGCCGCCTTACAAGGGACTCGATGCGATGCCGGATTGCGCGGTGCGGATCAAAGCCGCCGTCCGCACCTTGCGCGCGGAAGGAGTGAAGATTGGCTTGAATGGAAAAATTGCGTCCGTTGGATTTTCACGCGGCAGCGGCATGGCGCTGATGCTCGTCACGACGGAAGGCAAAAGTGAATTTGAAAATCATGGCGCGCATCCTGATGTCAGCAGCGACGTGCAGGGCGCGGTCGTGATGTCCGGTCGCTTCACCTATCTCGACCTGTTGTCCGACGACCACATGATTCCGCGCTACGAAAAAGTCTGGGGTGCGCGGACAAATAATTTTGAAACGTGGAAACTTCACGGCGCGCTCGACTATTTGACCAACGCCACCACGCCACTTTTCCTGAC
>JAYVQV010000193.1:0-2259 GCA_043776855.1 Limisphaerales bacterium
AGCGCGCCGCCCGCAATGGTGGCCGCGCCCGTGACAAATTGACGACGATTCATAATTTTTTGTTTTCTTTCAAATTCAGCGGTTGTGGTTTTGGTGTTCCGTTGTTGGAGTTGAATCCATTTTTGCTGGCATGGGCATGGGTGAAACCTCGCCGCTCAAACGTCCGCCCACCGCGCTTTCCAGTCCGACCCGCGCAATCCAATAATCACGCAACGCTTCGACGTAACCCTGCTCGGACATCTGCTGGCGTTCCTTGGCGGCGAGCAATTCGTAGCTGCTTTTCTGCATCGCGTTGTAATCCAAAAGTGTTTCGCCAAGAATTCGCTTTCGTAATGGCATCAGATTCTTTTGCGAGAACTCGACCGCTTCACGCGCGGCGAGCAAGGCATCCCGCGTCTCTCGCACTTCGGATCGGACATTTACCTCGTGAGCCATGTAGTTGTTGTTCGCCTGCTGGAACTCGGCGGCGAGTTTGGCAACGGCAGGTTGGCCTTGATCAAAAATCGGCAATTCCAAACCGAGCGTCGGTCCGGTCACGCGCTGGCCGTCCGGCGAACGCTCCGTGTCCACGCCCAGCGTCACGCCGGGAATGAAGCGCGTTTTCCTTTTCAGCTTCAGCGCGGCGGCGATGGATTCCGCCTGGCTTCGCTTCGCCGCCAAATCCAATCGCTGATTCACCGCGAGCGCTTCGAGATTTTCCAGCGGCAATTCTTTTTCCGGCAACAACGGCAATTCATCCGCAATCTGCCAGTTGATTTGTCCGCCCGACAAACCGAGCAAACGGTTCAGGTGCTCACGCTCCATGCGCGTCTCTGCTTTTGCGTGCATCAAGTCGAGCCGCGCCTGAATCGCCGGTGCTTGCTGATTGTGCAATTCGAGGTCGTTGATGTTGCCCGCGTCGAACTGGCGTTGCGCCAAATCCGCTGCGGCTTCGTTGACTTCAACAATCATGTTCAGCCGTTTCCCTAACTCGGATTGCGACTGCAATTTGTAAAACGCCATTTGTGTGTCGGCGGCGAGTCGCAAAACCTTGTCGGCAACTTGCAGTTTGGTTTGCTCCAGATTTCGGGCGGCAATCTTTTTGCGCGCGGGCATCGTCAGCAGGTCCAGAATATCGGCGGCGGCGGAATACTCCGTGTCCGCCAACGATGGCGGCTGGTTGGGAAACCGCCAGCTTCCGAAAAGTTGGATGTTGTGCAACCGCGAAGCTTGCGCCAAATCCGCCTGTGAAATGCCGACTTCCGCGAACTCGGCTTGCAATGATTTGTTGTTGAGCAAGGCAATCGTCACGGCGGATTGCGCGGTGAGATTGGTTTGCAGCAAGATGGTCACGACATCGTTGCTCATGCCAATGGTTTGCTGGCCGGTGCGGGCGGCAACGGTTTTGTTCACGTCGTCCAGCGCGGCTTTGGGACTCGTCGCCGCGCAGCCGACGAGAATCAACGGCAGTGCGGCGAGTGATAGGATTGGTTTGGTCATCGTTATCATTTGGTGGTGGTTTCTGAATTGGTTTCCATGTCGTGATGATGAGATTCGGCAGCGGCGGGAGGCATCCCGACTTGACGAAATTCCGAATGGCGGACTTGCCCGCCTGCCTTGCTGATCCATCCGCCCGCGCCAAGCGAAGCAATCGCGGCAAGCAGCGTTACGATTGCCAGCGGCGCAGCGGCTTTGGGAAAGTTCTTCTGGCTCGCGAGCGCGACTGCTCCCAAAAATGCCGTGGCGTAGAATATCCAAATCACTTTCTCCGCGCGCTCCATGTGTTCGTCCAGCGCATCCGCGCCCGCGTCATCGGTCAATCCGCGAACGTGCTTGTAGGCGGCTTGTCCGTAGTGCGATACCGGCCACGCCGAAGCGCAAGCAATGACGACCAAACCAAGCCCGATGACTTGCGCCGTTTGATTTCGCGCAAAAAGTGCCGCGCCCAAAGCGAGAATGCCCATCGCCAGTCCATAAACAGGCATTGGGTTTATCAGGATGTGGACGTATTCCGGCGGCAGGCCGAATAGTCCGCTGCCCGCCGCGTGCATCTGTCCTTCATGTGCAAAGGCGACAGTCGTTCCCAAGAAGGCTGCGCTTAAAACCGTAATCAAAGTTTTCATAAATTCTCTATCGTTTGTTGAATGGGTGGAGTTTCTCCGTGACGAACAGCGGCACGGAACGAATGGGGGAGTGAATCAGCCGCGCAGGTTGCGCGAAGGATTCAGCTTAGAGAAGAACGGGCGGGGCAAGACTGCGGAACGCCGCACCCAGCGACAC
>JAYVQV010000194.1:0-2259 GCA_043776855.1 Limisphaerales bacterium
CACGACGCGCCCGACGGACGCGGCCAGCACGCCGAGGCCGAACCAGCGGAGGAAGCGTTCGCGCAAAATCATTCCCGCCGCGAACACCAGCACGGCGAAGCCCGCCCACGTCATCGTCAGAAAAATTCCGCTGGTGGGAACCCAGCAGGAAATAAATCGCCACAAGCTCAAGCCCGCGACGAACACCATCACGCCGTGATTTTTCTCATCGAGAGGCAGCTTCGCGGAATTGCGGCGCAGGATTTGTTGCATCGCAAAAATGGCGAGCAGCGAAAGCAGGTTCGGCAAATATAATTCCATCTCCAGATTTTCACGCAGCCAGAGGACAACGAACGACATCGTGGCATAAACCGCCACGGCCACGAGCGCTTCGCAGTTGCTGCGCCACACGGCCAGCGCGAAAACCAAGACAGCGGCGGCCATGTAAGCCCAGACGCGCTGGCGTTCGGGAACGTATTGCCAAATCCACAGCAGCGACATGGCGAGCGCGAGCCAGCGATAGACGAGCGCGAGTTGCAGCAGCGGGTTGCGCGCGGCAGTTTTGTCGGACGGCTGGCGCGTGAACCACGCGACGGTGGCGAAGGATAAAATTCCCAGCACAACGAGCGGTGCGAGCGGGAAATACCATTCGGGTTTTTCGTGAAAGAGTTGCGCGAGAAATTCCCACGCGCTCACGGCGAGAAAAATTTGCCCGCAGATCGCGAGCGGCCACAGACGAGTGGCGACGCCGTAAATCGTCACGGCCACAGCGAGCAGGCTGGTGAGCGCGAGCCAGCCGGGCGGCGCGAGCAACGGGTGCAGCCACACGAGCGCAACGCCGACGGCGGCCAGCGCGAAAACCGCCGAGTAGCAGACGAAGATGTTGCGGCTGACGGCGAGAATTTTCTGGTGCTGCCACCAGTGGCTCAAGCCGATGGTGACGGCGATGATGGCGAGCGGATTCCACCACGGCGGCGTGTGGTTGAGGTAATGCAACAGCCACGCCAGTTGCGCGGCAATGAGAAAGAATTGTCCGAGCAGCGTGATTTCACGGACGCGCAGAAGGTAAAACGAAAACGTCAGCAACACGGCTTCGGCAGCGAGCGCGAGCGGTAGGTTGGCGTCGGAAGTGTTGCAATAAGTCGTCGCCAGCCAGCAGGCGAAGGCGAGCAACGTGAATGCCGTCGGCTCGGCGCGCAGCGGTGAGGAACTTTTTCCTACGTCCATCCGATGCGACCAGAAGGCATTGAACGCAAGCAATGCACCAAGACCCGCGCCGGTCCAAAGGCCTTGTTCATCAAATTTGTTCAAGTTTGCCACGCACCAGCCAGTCGCCAGCCACGCGGCGGCGTGCGCGAAAAATTTTAGCACGACGCTTTGGCGCTGCGAGCCGAACACGAACAGCACCACGCTTTCCGCGCCGAGGACGAGCGAGAGATGCAGCCCGGAAAATTTGGTGATGAAGCCGAGCGTGACGAGCAGCAGCCCTTGCGTGAGGTAGGCGTTCTTGGCGGCGGGTTCGGCGGGCAGGAGTTTTTGCGCGAGCACCGTGAGTGCGAGCAGCACCGTGCCGAAGCCGAGCGACAATTTCCAAAAGCCGCCGGAGTGGACTTGCAACATCGTCAGCAGGAACAGCGAGAAGAACGCGCCGTTGTTCAACGTGAGAAACGCGGCGCGGTTGAGGCCGGAAAGTTTTTCGCATTTCGACAGGAATGTTGCCGTCGTGAACACGAGCCAGTAGCACGCGAGAAAGCCCGCACCAAGCCAGAGATTTTCGTCCGGCGTCGCCCAACGCCAGCCGTCGGCGTGCAGGAAACGCCAGAAGGCATAGCCCGCGTAGCTCGTGACGAGGCTCGCGAAGGAGAGCGTCGCCCAGCGGTTGCGCACGAGGAACACGACGGCGGCGACGGTGAGAATGAGATTGGAGTAGAGCGTGAATTCGCCGACGCGCGTGATGACGGACGTGAAGAACGCCAGGCCGACGGCGAAGAGTGCCATGACTTCGGATTTGCGGCGGTCGGCGATCCACGCGATGACGCCCGCCCACGCGAGCAGCAACGTGCCGTCCACCAACGCGCTTTCGATGACGCGCAGCGGCGGGATGTGATGCGCGGCGTAGGTCGTGAAATAAACCGCCGCGAGTCCGCCGGCGAAGACGACTTGCGCGTAGTTCTTGAGCGATTCCTTGACGTTGCGCCGCTGCCACCACGCGCCCGCGCCAAGCAGCAATCCGCTGGCGAGATAGAGCAGGGAAATTTTTCCGCCGGGGCCGAGCTTGGG
>JAYVQV010000195.1:0-2258 GCA_043776855.1 Limisphaerales bacterium
AGCCGGCCACATACGCGCGGAAGGTGTTGATGCCTTGCATGACGTGGTCGGCGTATTCCGTCTGCCAGTCCACCGGCTCGCCGCGCAACTGGCGCGTCAAAACTTTCGCCGCGCGATTGGCCGAGGCGAACGCCAGCGACACGCCGGAACTGAATACCGGGTCGAGAAATTCCGTGGCGTTACCCACGAGCGCGAACCGTTCACCGAAAAGTTTTTTCACCGAGCACGCGTAACCGCTGATGCGCTGGGCAGGCATGACGAATTCCATTTTTTCCAGACGCCGCGCAGCGTTCGGATCGCTCATCAGGATGGCGCGGAGCTGTTCGTCGGGTGTGCCGGGAAATTTCGCGAAAAATTCCGGCGTCGCCACCACGCCCGCGCTCGTCTTGCCGTTGGAAAAAGGAATCACCCAAATCCACGCGCCGTCGGGATGGATGCAGACCCAGATTTTTCCCTCCTCGCGACCCGTCGGACGCTCATCGCCGGTGATGTGCGTGAACAAAGATTCGCGCAGCGGAAAATTGGAAGGCTGCTCCAAGTCGAGCAAGCGCGGCAGCACGCGTCCGTAGCCGCTGCAATCCAAAATAAATTTCGCCTTCACTTCAAACGTGGAACCGTCCGGTTTTTCCACCGTGGCGAACGCGTTATCGGTGGTGAAGTTCACGGACGTGACGCCGTGGCGAAAAAGAATTTCCACGCCGCGCGTTGCGACCTCGTCGGCCAGTGCCTTGTCAAAATCCGCGCGCGGAACTTGATAGGTGTATTTGAAACCGTTCGTGTATTGCGTGGAGAAATCAAAGATGCAGCGTTCTTCGCCGCGCAAAAAGACCGCGCCGTTCTTGCGGAGAAAATTTTGTTTCTCGACGGCTTCAAGCAGCCCGGCTTCCTGCAGCAGATTCATGCTGCTCGGCAACATGGATTCGCCAATGACGAAACGGGGGAACTCTTGCTTCTCCACAATAAGTGGGCGAAAGCCCTCCTTTTCCAGCATCGCGGCGGCGAGCGTTCCCGCCGGGCCGGCACCGATGATCAAAACGTCCGTCTCAATCTGTTTCATAATTTTTCAATGATTGTTTTTGGGGAGCGCGCCCGCCCCGGGCGCAGTGAACCGCGCCCTCGCGGTTCACCGGGCGTGCGGAAGACATGGAAGGTTCGTTTGACTGCCGCGCGTTCGGGTTCGTCGCGAGGGCGCGACGAACCGCAGCCGGGGCGGCTGCGCTCCCCATGCTTCCCAATTCAATTCGCGTCGTCATTTTTATCGAGGGCAAAAGTTTTTTGGGCGGCTTCGGATTGCAACAGCGCCACGACCTTGCCTATATCTTCAAACAACGGACGGTCATTTTCAAGTTTTGGCGAAAGGCCGCGCACCAGCGCATGAAGTTTTTTATAGTCGCCGCCCATCACGCGTTTCGGCGCGCGCAAGTCCGCCGCCTGCATCAGCGTGAGCGTTTCGATGGCGAGAATCTTCCAGCACAACGGCAGAACGGCGCGCGTCATCTTGGCTGCGTGCGTGCCCATGCTGACGACGTCTTGATTATTCGCGTTCGTGGAAATGGTTTGAATCGAAGCCGGCGTGCCGAGCAAACGCGCTTCCGCTGCGAGCGAAGTTGCAAGCAACTGCGCGCCGCCGAAACCGGTATTCAATCCCGGCGCACCACCCGCGAGCAACGGCGGCAAACCGCGGCTGTAACGCCAGTTCACCAGCCGCTCGATTTGACGCTCGGCGAACAGCGCGATTTTGATGAGGCCAATCCGCTGGTAGTCGCTGACCATCGAAATCTGCTGGCCGTAGAAATTTCCGCCGTGAATGACCATGCCCGTCTCCGGGAAAATCAGCGGATTGTCCGTGCTGGCGTTGAGTTCGCGCGCGACGACTTCGGCGACGTGCCAATGCGCTTCTTGAAACGCGCCGAGAATCTGCGGCGCGCAGCGGAGCGAATACGGGTCCTGGATTTCCGTGCCCGGTTCAACCGGCTTGGCTTGCGAACCCCACTGGTGTTCGTCAATTTGTTTCGCAAAATCGGGATGCGTGCGCAACGAATCGCTGATGCGCCGCGCGACGAGTGACTGGCCGCGAAAACCGCGCGCCTTGTGGATCTGCTGGCACAACGCTTCCGGTTCGCCGCCGAGAACTTGAAACAGGCACGCGGTCAGAATCTCCGACCAGCGCATAATTTTTTCCGCCTCGTGCACAGACAGCGCGGCGAGGCCGGTCATTACCGATGTGCCGTTCACGAGCGCGAGACCTTCCTTGCATT
>JAYVQV010000196.1:0-8696 GCA_043776855.1 Limisphaerales bacterium
ATCTTTATCCCGATGGCAACGCGTTTTACCTGAAACAAAAACTCGCGGCGAAACTTGGCGTGGAGCCGGCGAATCTGGTTCTTGGCAACGGCTCAAACGACATCATTGAATTCATCGGCCACGCACTGCTTGCGCCGGGCGCAGACGTGGTGGTGTCGCAATACTGCTTCGCGATTTATCCCATCGTCACGAAATTGTTTGGTGCGAACGTCATCACGGTTCCCGCAAAAAATTACGGCCACGATCTGTCCGCGATGCTCCGCGCCATCACGCCCGCCACGCGCGTGGTGTTCGTGGCGAATCCGAACAATCCCACCGGCACGCTCGTGCCGCGCGAGGAACTCATCCAGTTCGTCAACGACGTGCCGGACGATGTGCTGCTGGTGATGGACGAGGCCTACATCGAGTTTCTCGACGACGCGGTGGATTTGATTCCGCTCATCCGCCTCGGCGCGCGGAAAAATTTGATCCTGATGCGGACGTTCTCGAAAATTTACGGACTCGCCGGATTGCGCGTCGGCTATGGCATCGCGTCGGCGGAATTTGTCAGCGCGCTGGAAAAAATCCGGCAGCCGTTCAATCTCAACCTCCTCGCGCAAGCCGCCGCCCTGGCCGCGCTGGATGACAGCGAACACGTCCAGAAAACCCGCTCAAATAATTTTGGCGGGCTGGAATTTTTTGCGTCGGCGTTCCGGGTGCTGAAATTGGAATACGTTCCGTCCTCCGCCAATTTTATCCTCGTGCGCGTGGGCGATGGTCAGAAAATTTTTAACGCCATGCAAAAGCTCGGCGTCATCACGCGCCCGATGGGCGGCTATCAATTGCCGGAGTGGATCCGCATTTCCATTGGCACACCGAAGGAAAACGCGCGCTGCCTTGAGGCGTTGAAAAAATCATTGTGACGCTGTTTGGGCTGGGTAATCTTCCCGAGTGCGTTAAACTGGTGAAAGAAATTGCCTATGAACTCTACCTCAAAGCCCCCTTGCATTCCGATTGATGGCGTCATCAGCTATGAAGACTGGCTGAAAGGGCGACGCCATCGCCGTGAATTGGGCAACCGCGTCGCGCCGGAAATCATCCGGCGCAAGAGCAGTTCCAGCGACCGGCGGCTGAAAAAACTTTTCAACGGCGAACGCGGCCTGCCCTTCACGCCCACGGAAAAACTTTGACGCCCGCACCGTCCAAGGAAATTGAATACCCGCAGTTTTTCTGATGGGCAGATGGAGGTTGACTTTCCCAAGGGCGGCGCAAATGCTTGGTCAACGCGGAAAACTTCGGTCATCAGAAAGGCAATTTGCGATATGAAAACCAAAATTCTGTCCTTGCTTGCGGTCTTCATTTTTATCGTCTGCGGCGCGACGAAGGCCGAAGATACCGGTCGCGACACACCCGAAGGCATTCGCTTTGACGGAAAAAATGGAGAACCGTCAAGTATAGCTCCCGGAGTTCACTACAACAATTCCAGTTCATCAGGTTCCGATGGTCGGATTGCCAGAGACAGCCTGCTAGGGATAGTGCTTAGCCCGTTCTTTCCATCTACTAAAAAACAAAGCCAACCCACCGCGCAAGACCGCCTCAACGAACAAGCCACTCTGCTCAACAATCAAGCGGTTGAAGCTGAAAAAAGAAATGACTGGGCGGCTGCTGTCACGGGTTTTCAGGAAGCCTTGAAATACAATCCCACCGACCCGATCATCCTGAAAAATTTGGAAGGGGCGCAATCATGGTTGAGACAGCAGCAGGCACAACAAAAACAACAGCAACAAAATCAGGATGCCGTTGCTAAAATGCAGCAGATTGTTCAAAACTTTTCCCAAACCCTCACGCCCGCATCTTCTGCCTCTGGCGGTTTGGATTTTGATAATTTCCAAGGCGGCAGCAAACTTCAAGGCACTTCCGCAAACGGCCAATTGGATTTTCAACCAGTCACAGCCGCATCAGCCCAACCAGCCACCGTCAATCCCCCAGCCAGAACTGAATTAGAATTTGGCGACCCAATGGTGGTGGATGGAAGAAATCATGGAAACTTACCTTCAAACATTCCAAAGTCTGTTGAAGACAGTATCGCCAAAGTTTTCCACGATGCCTCGCCCGATGCGTTTGAACGCATCCGCAAGGGATGGCAGGCGGTGATGACCAGGGATTGGAAGGTGGCGGATGCTTATTTCAAAGACGCGCTGAATCACGACCCGTCAAATCCCCAAATCATCAAGTTCGTCAAAAATTTTCAGGACGCCATGAAGACACCCGTGCCGACGGCCAAACCCGCCGCCGATCCCAAAGTTGTGTCGCCGCAAAGCTCTGACATGGAATTCATGAACACGATGCCACCAGCGAAGACTGCTGTGCAGAGCCGCCCGCCAGATAGACTTCAAAAAATAGACGCCATGCTCGATGAAGAATTCTGGCGGTTGACTCTGGAAGAAATTAAACGCGATCAAAAATCGCAGCCACTGCAGAATCCGAATCCATACAACCCGTTGCCCAAATGAAAAAACCGTTCACTTTGCGGTTCACTGTGCCTGCCGCCGCATTTTTATTCTTTCTACTGACGAACACCCTGCTTGCCGCGTTGCCGCCGGAAGCACAGGAAGCGTTGGACAAAGGTGTCATTGCCGCCAAGCAGCAGGATTATTTGCTGGCCGTTCGTTTTTTTCAGGACGCGCGGAAGATTGCGCCCGATGCGCCGGAAATTTTCTATAATCTTGGCTTGGCGGAATCAAAAATTCCCGGACGTGAATTGCGAGCGATGGCTTGGTTCGGTGCATATCTCGCTGCTACAACCAACGCACTTAACGCTACGGCAGTCAAAGAATTGATTCAGACATTGGAAGTAAAAAGCCAAAGCAATTTGGCACATTTAATTGAATCGGCAGAAAAGAGCGCCACCATAAATCACGGTTACAGCGTTGCAAAATTATGGGCTGAATCTGGTGACTATGGCAGAGCCAAAGCATCTGCTGATATGATACAAGACAAAGACGTAAAAAATGATGTCTTGTCTGATATTGCAATAGTTCAGGCGGAAATGGGGGATGTGGCTGGAGCTAAAACAACTTTCAATTTGCGATCATCTGAAACCGCCCGTGACGTCTACCTTATGAAAAAAATTGATTTGTTTTCAGCCATAGCTGATGCAGAAATAAAATCGGGGGATAATGCAAGCGCCCTGAATTCAATCGCAACAGCCAAAGAATGTTACATAAATTATGAACCAAATATCAATAATTATACCAAAGATGAAGAAGTTAGGTTATCCTTGCGGGCACATTATTTAGTTCCTATCACAAAACTGCTCGCGGAAGCTGGTGATATTTCGAATGCAAGAAAAACTGCCGGAGAAATAAAGGATGCATCTGCTCGAATGAAAGCATTGGAATCTATCGCCACAGCTGAATTGAAATCGGGAGATGAAGCGAGCGCCAGTGCAACTTTAGAAACGGCCAAAAATCTTATTGTAAATCCAAGCTTTCAACAAAGCTACATGTCAGTGATGATGTATTTTCTAAAATCCACCATTGCTGAAGCAAAGCGGCCAATAGGCGTTTTTGTCAGTAATTGGTTAGGAATCCTTGATTATGATTTAAGTAAGCCAATGTTTTTAGATCTTCCTCAATACCTAAAAACCCGTTCTGATTCCGATGGTTTAAGTCAAGCTGCCTGGGCAGTTATCGACGTTCAAAATAAAGTCGAAAAAATGTTAAAACAACAGGCCAAGCAATGAAGTTAAAATCTTTCAATCATGTCAGCTTTTGGGTTGTTTGTTTTATGTTGTTCGTTCTGCAATCCCACGCCGCATTGCCGCCGGAAGCACAAGAGGCGTTGGACAAAGGCGTCATTGCCGCCAAGCAGCAGGATTATTTGCTGGCCGTTCGTTTCTTTCAGGACGCGCGGAAGATTGCGCCTGATGCGCCGGAAGTTTTCTACAATCTCGGCTTGGCGGAATCAAAAATTCCCGGACGTGAATTGCGAGCGATGGCTTGGTTCGGTGCATATCTCGCCGCTACAACCAATGCACCTAACGCTGCAATAATTAGGGAGCAGATTCAAATCCTTGATGTCAAAAGCCAGAGCAACCTCTCTCATTTGATTCAATCCGCAGAAGAAAACGCAACTGAAAACCATCTTGGTTCCTGCGCTGATTTATGGGCAATGTCTGGAGATTTTGGCAGGGCTAAAGCCGCTGCAAATCTTATTCAAGACGGGGATTCAAAGTTACGTGATGCCCAAGAATTAGCAAAAGCGGGTGATGTTATTGGCGCACAAGAAATTGTTGATTCAGTTAGGTCTGAAATCAACAAGGTAATAAAACTTCAAGCACTTTATGCGATAGCTAAAACCCAAATAAAATCAGGTGATACCAATCGTGCATTGCAAACTATTGCGGGTGCAAGAAGTCTTTTGAATGTCATCACTAAAGAAGCCGATACTTCAGCTTTCAATACTTATATTGGAGAGGGGCTTTTAAGTGACCTCATCAAACTTCAGGCCGATGCCGGGGACATTTCGAACGCAAATAAGTCGGCCAACCTGATTACAGACCTAAATAAAAGAATCCATACGCTGGATGACATCGCCATGGCTCAAGTGAAGTCTGGCGACTTGGCGGGTGCTCGCATGACATTTGAAACTGGTAACAAGCTCATTGAAAATCCCAGCTTCCGGACACCTATTGGTAATAAAATTTGGTTGGCTCAAAATACTATTGCCGAAGAAAACGCTGCGCCTGATGTTTCGGTTCACGAATGGATACGGGATCTTGAGGAAAGTAATCTAAGTTCTTCTTACTGCTCGCTAAATCATCCGATGTTTTTAGATCTGTCCAGTTATCTAAAAACTCAATCTGATTCCTACAAGTTAAGACAGACTGCTTATGCAATTATTGAAGCGCAAAAATTTATTGAGCGAATGTTGAAAAAGCAGGCCAAACAACAATCCAAGCAATGAAGCTAAAATCTTTCAATCATGCCAGATTTTTGGTTGTGTGTTTTCTATTGTTCGTTCCGCAATCCCGCGCCGCGTTGTCGCCGGAAGCACATGAGGCATTGGACAAAGGCGTCACCGCCGCCAAACAGCAGGACTATTTGATGATCCCAAGAAATTTTTTGATGCCCTAAAGAATCCGTCACAGCTTTAATCAGGAGACAACAATGGAAAAATTACAGCCTTATCTTGACGCAGTCAGTGAATCAGCGGTGCGCGTGCGGAAAATAATTTTTGTAATCATCACGGCGAGCGTTGTTTTTTTCATCCCGGAATGGAATGAATTGCCGCATAGCTGGGAGTCGGCACGCCTGGAAACCGCCAAAGCTGCGTTAAAGTATTGGGGTTGGCCTGAGAACGTGCGTCAAGGATTGATAGATGGCGGGAAAACAGCGGAACTGGATTTATTTGATCGCTCCCGGCAATTCGCAGACCAACCGCCAGCATTGACCACCAATGAAATAACGGCGCTCATCGAAAAATTGGAAAGTCAAAAAACTCACGTGGTTGGCATTCCTGTATTCAATGTGGCAATTCAGACAAACGATCTGGGCATCTTCTGCGGTTTTACTTTTGTGGTTTTGCTGGCCATGCTGCGGATGAGCCTAGCCCGGGGTCTGGCGAATTTGAAAATGACTTTTGCCCGCGCAGAAGACAAAAAAGACAAAAAGGAGGCTTACGATCTTCTTTGCATGCAACAGGTATTGACCGTGCCGCCGGACAAAACCTGTGAAAAGCCAAGCCGGTTGTGGATCTGGCTGGCAAAAAGTTTTATGTTTTTGCCATTGTTTGTCCAATTGACAGTGGCTTGGAACGACATCGCTACTTACCAAATCGGCCTGATTTTAAGCCCGTCCGCCACGGGGATAACCGTGTTGGGAAATGTGTTGTTTTTGGGGTTCGTTCTTATGCTGACCTTTGCCTGCCTGAAATTGTCGGTTGCATACGACGAAATATTTTATGATGAATACAAGAAAATACATTCTTCGCCGCCAGCAGCCCATTAAGCGTAAAGGGGCAGTCCTAAAAACATGAAACGGGTTCACTCCCGTTCCCGCCTCGTGTCAATCCCGTGCTCTTAAATGAGTCAGTTGTGGTCTTGAAAAGGAAGTTTCTTCGCCAACTTCGCGTCCTTGGGGCGACTAAAAATTTCCAGCATCAAAATAATGGTTGAACCGTGCGCGATTTCCGTCATTTTTCCCGCTGTAAATGAAACCGACCGACCTGCGGGGCATCCTGCAATACATTCCGCAATTTCGTGAGAAGACGTTCGTCCTCGCGATTGATGGCGCGATCGTCACCGACGAAAATTTTGTCATGCTCTTGCAAGACGTCGCGGTGCTGCGGTCGCTGAACATCCGCGTGGTCATCGTCCACGGCGCGTCGGCGCAGATCAAGGCGCTCGCGGACAAGCAGGGCGTGACGGCGTCCAACGGCGACGGCACGGGCATCACCGACGCGGCGACGTTGCAGATCGCGATGGACGCGGCGAACCGGCTCACGCACGAAATTCTCGAAGGTCTTGCCGCGAATGATTTGCGGGCGGTTTGTCCGAACGCGCTAGTGGCGCATCCGCTCGGAATCATTCAAGGCGTGGATCATCTGTTCACCGGCAAGGTGGAACGGGTGGATACGGAACTGCTCACGACGTTGCAGGCGCATGGGATTGTGCCGGTGATTCCGCCGCTCGGTTTTGATGGCGATGGCAAAACGTATCGCGTCAATTCCGATGCCGTCGCGGTGGCCGTTGCCACCGCGTTGAAGGCGACCAAACTGATTTACGTCACGGCGCAGGACGGGATTCTCGTGCAAGGCCGGCTCATCCGGCAAATGCTCGTGGCGGATTTGGAATCCGTGCTCGCGCTGCAAAAAAATGACATCGCGCCGGAACAACTTTCCAAAGCCACGCACGCCGTCGCCGCGAGCAAGGCCGGCGTGCCGCGCGTTCACGTCATCAACGGCAAGGTGGATGACGGACTGCTCGCTGAAGTATTTTCCAACGAAGGCATCGGCACATTGATTTACGCGAACGAGTATCAAGCCATCCGGCGCGCGTTGAAGAAAGACGTGCGGGCCATCCAGCTTTTGACCAAGCAGGGCGTGGACTCTTCCGAACTCGTGAAGCGGACGCGGGCGGTGATTGAAAAAAGTCTCGCGGATTATTTCATCTTCGAGATTGATAAAAATCCCGTCGCCTGCGTGGCGCTGCACGTTTATCCCGAATCGAAGAAGGGCGAACTCGCCTGCCTCTACGTCAGCGAGTCGCACGAAAATCGCGGCATCGGCAAGAAGCTGATCCAGTTCATCGAGAGCAAGGCGAAGGAAATGAACCTCGCCGAACTCATCGCGCTTTCCACGCAGACGTTCGCGTATTTCCAATCCAAAGGCGGCTTCACTGAAGGCACGCCCGATGATTTGCCGCCCGCGCGCCGCGAGAAATATGACCAGAGCGGACGCAACTCGAAGGTGCTGGTGAAGAAATTGAACAAGGCGTGAGCCATGCCGACCGTTTTTATTCAGAACGGCTACCGCGTCAGTTTTTACAGTTACGATCTGGCCGAACGGATGCACGTCCACGTTTTCAAAGACCGTCACGAATGTAAAATCTGGCTGGATGATTTATCGTCGGCGTTCAATCGCGGTTTCAAGCCGCATGAAGTCGCCGAAATCCTACGGATGATTACCACCCGTCGCACAGAGATCATCGAACGCTGGCTTGAACACGGACGCAACGAGAGCTAAAGTTTCATCGTCATGCCAATGCCGCCCGCCATCACCGAAGTCATCGTCAACGACGAGCTGCTCGGCTTCCACTTGGAAGACGGACGTTTCATCAGCGTGCCGCTGGCGTTTTATCCCACGCTGGATTTGGCGACGCGCGAGGAGCGCGGCAAATTTGAAATCAACGGCTCGTCGGTGCATTGGCCGGAACTGGACGCTGACATCGGCGTGGAGGGTTTGCTGGCCGGGGCGCGTGAGCATCATCACTACGCCCGCAAAGCGGCAGAACGCGCCGTCCGGCTGGGGCGGCTCTCCAAGTCGGCGCTGGAAAATTTTCCGGCTAAACTTCAGGCAGCTTGAGGCGCGGTTATGTTTGCTTTGCGATCCATTCTAATTTTCGGCGCGGTGCTGCTGCTGAATTCCGGCTGCGCCAGTTTTCACCCGCTCACTTCCAAGTGGCAGGTTCCCGCCGCGTGCCGTGCCGCGTGCGAACGCCAGAACGTCGCGCCGACCAAATTTATTTTCACCGTCAACATCGCCGCGCAGACGGCGGCGCTGTTTGAAGACGGCTGGCGCGTGAAAAACTTTTCCTGCTCCACCTCGCGCAAAGGCATTGGCGAGGAACTCGGTTCCTATCGCACGCCGCGCGGCCTGCACCGCATCGCGGAAAAAATCGGCGATGGCCAGCCCGCCGGAACCATTTTCAAAAACCGCGAAGTCATCGGCCACGTTTCTGAAATGGGCATCAAGGCGGGCGGCATCACCACGCGCATCATGTGGCTGGACGGCCTCGAACCCGGCTTCAATCGCGGCACGAATAGCGCGGGTGTGACGGTGGATACGCACGAACGCGAGGTCTATATCCACGGCACGGGCGATCAGGATTCGCTCGGTCGTCCCGCCTCCATCGGCTGCGTGCATCTGGCGGATGTGGATTTGATTCCGCTCTTCAACCGGCTGCCCGGCGGCACGCTCGTCTGGATTTCTGAAAA
>JAYVQV010000197.1:0-2251 GCA_043776855.1 Limisphaerales bacterium
TCCATGAAATTAAATCGCATCATCACATTGTGCGCGATGACCGCCGCCCTCGCCTTGAGCGTCGGCGACGTTTTCGCGCAGGACAACGGCGGCAATAACAACAACGGTGGCCAGGGTGGCCAGGGTGGCCAGGGCGGCCAGGGCGGCCAGCGGCGCAATCGTCAGGGCGGCGGTCAACCTGGTCAAGGTGGCCAGGGCGGTCAGGGCGGCGGCGGCTTTAATTTTGACCCGGCGGCCATGCAGCAGCGCATGGTGGACGGCGCGCGTGATCGCCTTGGGTTCACCAACGATACGCCTGAATGGACGGCGGTCGAACCGCTCGTGACGAAAGTTATCGCAGCACGCATGGATGTCGGTTTCGGCGGACGCGGCGGTTTCGGCGGACGTAATCGTGGCGGCCAAGGTGGCGGCCAACCGGCCGGTCCGGCCAATGCGGAACGCGATGCGCTCCAAAAGGCGCTCGATGACAACGCGCCCACCGCGCAGATCAAGGACTTGCTCGCAAAATACAAGACCGCACAGAAGGCCAAGCAGGCCAAGCTCGAAGCCGCCCAGGCTGACTTGAAGAAAGTCTTGTCCTCCCGGCAGGAAGCCGAAGCCGTTCTGCAGGGCTTGGTGAACTAACGTCCGCAAATAGAAAGCTGACGATTCATGGCCGATACCACGGTTCAAGATTCATCGCCGGAGTTGCTGGGACGCATGATTGCGTCCCGGCAACTTTCCGCGTTCGACGCCGAGACGCTCGCGAAATTAAAACTCTCCACCGAAGAAGAAATTCTTCGCTGGCTCGCGACGGAATACGGCCTCGGCTACACCACGCTCGAAGACGTGGAGCCGGATCGTCAGCTGCTCGCTCTTTTTCCCGCGCGCATTTTGTTGAAGGAAGAATTGCTTCCGCTCAAGCGCGACAATGGCGTGGTTGAAGTCGCCACCAGCCGCCTTTTTGCCACGCAAGGTTTTGACGCGCTGAAAACTTTGACGGGCTTGAATCTCAAGCCGGTGCTCGCCTCCACCGAAGCCATCCAGCGCGAAATCAAGAAACGCCTCGGCGTCGGCGCGGACACCATCGGCACGCTCGACGAAGAAAAAGGCATCCAAGTCCTCGACGAAAATGCCGAGGGCAACAATCTCGACGACGGCGCGGAGGACGAGGCGTCCATCATCCGTTTCGTCAACCAAGTTTTGAAGGACGCGATTGAATTGCGCGCCTCGGACGTCCACCTCGAACCGTTCGAGGATGAATTTCGTATTCGTTATCGCATTGACGGCGAGTTGCAGGAAGTTCCCGTTCCCGCGCAGCTCAAGCGTTTCCAGCCCGCGATTGTTTCGCGCGTTAAAATTTTAAGCCACCTCAACATCGCGGAAAAAAGATTGCCGCAGGACGGACGCATCAAAGTCCGCATTGATTCAGCGGAAGTGGACATCCGCGTTTCGGTGATTCCGATGTTGCACGGCGAAGCGGTCGTCATGCGTTTGCTCCGGCAAAATTCCACGCTGCGCGGCCTCGGCCAGATCGGCATGAACACGCGCGAGTTTGAACATTTCAAACACGTTCTCGGATTGCCGCACGGAATTATTCTCGTCACCGGCCCGACGGGTTCCGGCAAAACTTCCACGCTCTACACCGCGTTGAATGAAATTAACGACGCCGTCCGCAAAATCATCACCGTCGAAGACCCGGTTGAATATCAGCTCAAGGGCGTGAACCAAATTCAGGTCAACGAAAAATCTGGCCTCACGTTCGCGCGCGGGTTGCGCTCAATTTTGCGCCACGACCCGGATGTGATTCTCATTGGCGAAATTCGCGACGCCGAAACCGCGCAGATCGCGGTGCAGGCATCGCTCACCGGCCATTTGGTTTTTTCCACGCTGCACACGAATGACGCGCCCGGCGCGCTCACGCGTCTCGTGGACATGGGCGTTGAGCCGTATCTCGTCGCGTCCTCGCTCGAAGCCGTGCTCGCGCAACGCCTCGTCCGTGTTCTCTGCACGCATTGCAAACAGCCGGACAATTCCGCGAACGCACGGGCGTTCAAGGCCAAGCTCGGCATCGCGGCGGATAAAACCATTTTCAAATCCGTCGGCTGCCGCGAATGTCGTAACACCGGCTTCTTCGGACGTCAGGCGATTTTTGAGTGGATGGACACGAATGAAGAAATCCGCCAGTTGATTTTGAAATCCGCTTCCACCGATCAAATCCGCGCCGCCGCCCGCCGCGATGGCATGACCACACTCGCCGATGACGGCTGGC
>JAYVQV010000198.1:0-2250 GCA_043776855.1 Limisphaerales bacterium
GTAAATGCCGGCCTCGCGGATGTGCCAGGGCGTGTCGAAATCCGGCTCGCCGATGCCGAGCGAGATCACGTCCTTCATCTTCGAGACGATCTCAAAAAAGTCGCGGATGCCTGACTTGGGCAGGTTGATGACGTGCCTGGCGATGTAGCGTGATTGATCCATTTGAAATTAATTTAGCGGATTAAAAATTGCGGATGTTGCGTTCGTATTCGTCGTGCGTGCCAATCCAAAACCACAGATAACAATCGCCGTCGAAAGTTCCCAGCGCACGAAAACCTGAACCGGCGCGCACCGACCACAGGTCAGATTTGATTTTCTTGAACGCGAGCGATTTCAGCGCGGGATTTTTCTGCCAGAGCTTGAAATTCTTGTGCGCGATTTTCTGAATCTCGGGCGGCAATTTTTCGAGGCAGTCCCAAAATTGCGGGAGCGCGCGGGATTTCACGGGAACGGACGGGCTTTGCCCGCACGATAATCCGTCTTGGCCTTGGCGATCATTTGATCGAGCTTGCCGACCTTTGCGTCGGCCTCAATGCGCTCGTCAAAAAGGCGCTCGCGCAATTCGTCCAGCCAGTTGCCGACCCGGCGAATCTCTTTCGGGTCGAGTTTTTCAATGGCATATTCGATTTCAGCAACCGTGCTCATGGTGGAAGTTTAATGTAGCCAATGATTGGCTGCAACGGGTTTTCAGCGCGCTTGGAGGCGATAGAAGCGCGTGGTGTTGGTGGTGGCGTCGCTGAAAAACAAAACGGTTCCCGTGCCGGTGGTGGCCACACCGAGGTTGAGCCAGACTGAATCGCTGGCGAGCGAATCGCGGCGCTGGAGCTGGTAGCTCCAGTTCGTCGTGGAGTTGCCAGTGAGCTGGAAATTTCCACCGACGATGGCCGCGCCGCTGGCGTTGAACGGTGCGAGGGCAGGCCGGCTGCTGGCGGTGAAGGCGGCGGTCTTGAATTTTAATTCGTAGTTTGCGAAGAGAGCGTTGCTGGAAATGGAATCGAAGGCAGAATTCGTGAGGCGCACGGTGTAGGTGGTCAGGCCGGAAAAACCGGAGCCGCCGGGCGTGAAGGTCAACGCGTCGCGCGCGGGCGACCAGCCAAATGTGCCGCTGACGGCGGGGTTGAGGCTGAACGCGGCCTGGGCGCTTTCGGGATTCATCGGCTTGCTGAATCGGAGGACGACACTGGCCCACGTTGGAAGGTTGGTGGCGGCGTGCGCGGGGAAATTATTGGTGACGACGGGGTCGAGGGGCAGCACTTGCGATTGCGCGAGGAAAATTTTTGCGGTGACGGCTGGCACGGTGATGGACGGCGTTTGCGATCCGGCGATGATGGCAATGGTTTCGCCGGGGTTGAGCAGGTTGACGAGCGTGGTGCCGGGCGCGTAGGTGACGCTGCGGCTGGGCAGGGTTTGCGCGGTGGCGGCGGTGTTGAGCACCACAAAAATTTCCTGCGCGCCCAGCCGCCGCGCGTAGGCGAAGAGGCCGGCGCTGCCGGGGTTGTTCCACTGGTTGACGTAGGTGCCGAGCGCGAGGGCAGGGTAGAGGCGGCGGAAATTATTCAGCTTGGCGATGAGTTGAAACTGCGGATGCGTCAGATTGAAATTATCGCCGAGCGACGGCCCCTGCTCAAATGCGCCCGCGAACATATCCTCGCGGTTGTTCGGGTCCGCGCCGCCGTTGAAGGCCTGCTCCGTGCCTTGATACACGCAGGGAATCCCGCGCGCGGTGTGCAGGAACGCGAGCGCGACGGCGAGCTTGTTCGTGTCGCCGTTGGCGTTGGCGGAATTCAAAAAGCGCGTAGTGTCGTGATTGTCGAGGAAGGTGACGAGCTGATTAATTGTGTTGGTGTCGTAGTTCGCGGCGAGCGCGTTGAAATGGTCTTCAAGCTGTTTCGTGTTCTGGCCGAACTCAAAAACATTTTGCGCGGCGAAGAACAGCGGATAGTCGAGGAGCGAATCCAGCTTGAACGCGCCGCCGCCGTTCGTGCCGGAATAGCTGCCGCACTTCGCATCCGAACCATCGAAGACTTCGCCGAACATGAAAAAATTTGTTTTGCCCGCCGTCGCCGCCGCGCTGTGGATGCGTGGACTCCAATCCTGCCAGAAGCCCATTTCGGCGTGCTTCACCGTGTCCACGCGGAAACCATCGAAGCCGGCGTTCGTGATCCACCAACTGTAAATCGCCGCCATGTTCGTGCGGACGTAGGCGCTCTCGGTTCGGAAATCATCGAGGCCGCTCAACTCGCCGAGTTC
>JAYVQV010000199.1:0-8677 GCA_043776855.1 Limisphaerales bacterium
CGACTTGCATGTCTTATCCACGCCGCCAGCGTTCGTTCTGAGCCAGAATCAAACTCTCCGTATAAAAACGTTAGTTGATTCATATGTCTGATCGTAAAATCAGACGCTATTACTAATTATTTGGTTAAAACCCTCAAAATCAGCCAACTAACTGGCTTCATTTGAAGGGGCTCTTACTAATCGCACAATTCAATTTTCAATGAGCAGCAGGCGATTTTAATCACCTAAAACTTGTTAAGACTCAACCGTTTTTAGCTCCCTTTTAGGGGACAAAAAAACCCGAGTGCCGAATCACTAATTTTATACTCGGCAATCAGATTCGAGTCTATGGACGCTTTCGCATCCGTTTTCAATCGGCTTTTCGCCGCCCAACCGCGTATAGCGCGAAGGGACGGAGAATCTATCAAAGATAAATAACCTTGCAAGAGTTTTTTTGAAATTTTTTGGGTGCATCTAAAAAATCAAAAACGCCTTTGTTTACCGAGTTATTCCAATCCACGCTCGGTTAAATCGTTCTCATCAAGACCCAAATAATGTCCCAGCTCATGCAAAAAAGTTGTGCGAACCTCGTCGCAAAACACATTTTCATGGCCGTCCGCAAAATCCCAAATGTTTTCCAAGAACAAAATAATCTGCGGCGGCATCGGAAGCGCCTCTTCATCTGCGAATTCAGCACCCGTAAATAAACCAAGCGTGTCCGACGCGATGCCATCTGCTTGCAATTCCGCGTTGGGACACGGCTCGAATGTCACCGGCAATTTCGCTGCGCGCCCTCGCAATTCATCCGGTAATTCCTCCAGTGTTGCTTCGACTTCTTTCGCCGCGACAGCCCGCAATTTTTCCCAATTCAAATTCACCTCGCAAATTTGACGCGAACTGCGCTTGCTGGCAATGGCAACTATTCAATTGTTTTTTCCTCGCGCTTGAACAGTGTCTGTTTAGCTTGGTCGAAACCAAACTTATGTCGGCCATAAAACAAATTTCCGCAGCGGCCATGCTGCTCTCACTCGCCGCACTTTCGCTCACTCACGCGCAACAGGTTCCCGTGCTTGAAACCAATCTTTCTAATGGCATGAAAGTTTTGCTCGTCGAGCGGCACGACGAACCAAGTGTCGCCGGCGGCTGGGTCGCGCACGTCGGTAGCGCGAACGAGCGCCCCGGCATCACCGGCATCGCGCATTTGTTTGAACACATGATGTTCAAAGGCACAACCACCATCGGCACGACGGATGCGCCAAAAGATTTCGAGATTCTAACCGCGCAGGAAAAAATCCGCGACGCCATGCGCGACGAAGAAGCCACGATGCGTTTGCAGATCCGCAGCGGAAAAATTGACGACCTGATGAAGCCGGAGAACTGGACGCCACGTTACCGCGATTTGCAGAAACAATTTCAATCGCTCGTGGACGACGAACGAAAAGTTCTCGTCAAAAATGAATTCGACAACATCTACACCGCCAACGGCGCCTCCGGCATGAACGCCTTCACCATGCAAGACATGACCGCCTATTTCTGCACCGTGCCTGCGAACAAGATTGAACTCTGGATGTGGATGGAATCCGGCCGCATCCTCAAACCCGTCTTCCGCGAATTTTATTTCGAACGCGACGTCGTGTTCGAGGAACGCCGGATGCGCCTTGAATCCACGCCGATGGGCGTGCCGATGGAAACCTTCAACGCGATGTTTTGGGAGGCGCTGCCGTATTCGTGGCACACGCTCGGCTGGCCGTCCGACGTCTCCACCATTTCCAAACCGCAGGCCGACGCCTTTTACGCCACGTTCTACGCGCCGCAAAATCTCACGCTCATCCTCGTTGGCGATTTCAAATCCGGCGAAGTCATTCCCAAACTTGAAAAATATTTTGGCCGCATCCCGCGCGGCGCGAACAATCCGCCCGACCTCGTCACGCTCGAACCCAAGCAGACCGTCGAAAAACGAATGAACGCCGAGGTGGACGCCAATCCGCAGGTAGAAATCTTCTACCACACCGTTCCGTTCGGCCACAAAGATTCCTACGCGCTGGAAATTTTCGGCCAGCTTCTCTCCACGCACACGGGCCGGCTCTACAAAGGTCTCGTCCTCGGCAGCGGCATCGCGAATGATGTTGGCGCCGCGCAAGACTCGATGAAGTGGGCGGGGTTCTTCGACATGAGCGGCGAGGCGGCGACCGGCCACGCGCCGGAAGAAGTCGAGCAAGCGCTTTATGCCGAGATCGAAAAATTGCAGCACGACGAAGTGCCCGCCGAAGAATTGCAGAAGGTGAAAAACAATTTCGCCGCCGCCGAATACCGCAAGTTAAGTTCCAACATGGCCATCCTGCATCAGCTCATCTGGAACGAAGGTGAAGGCGACTGGCGCGAGATCAACGACGCCAACGCGAAACTGCAAGCCGTGACCGCCGCCGATGTGAAGCGCGTTGCCAACGAATATTTTCAAAAAGAAAACCGCGCCGTCGCCACCTTCACGCGCAAAGCAAAAGTTGAAGCCGACAAGTCCAACGCCAAATAATTTTTAAGCCATGAAAAAAAAACTTTTTACAATTTTGGCTGCCGTCACTGTTAGCTTGTCGGCTTTCGCCCAAGTCTATTCACAAAATGTTCCTACTTTTGAGCAGCGCCAGATTAATCTTACAAACCACCAGTTTTTAGTTCTTAAAACTGATGACATCCCCGACCGCCCGGAAAAACTTTCCTTCGCGCCGCTGAAATACGAGCCGCCCGTCGCGAACGATGCCCGCGTGCAACTCAAGGCCGGCCCCGTCGCGTATCTTGTGCCCGACCGCGAACGCCCGCTCATCAACCTCACGCTTTACATCCGCACCGGTAATTACCTTGAACTGGCCGGCAAGGAAGGCCTCACCGAACTCTGCGGCTGGCTGCTCGCGCACGGCGGCGCGGGCACGAACTCCGCCGACCAGCTTGAAGAACGCCTCGCGTTTCTCGCCGCCAACCTCGGCACCAGCATCAACGACACCGAAGGCACGGTGAGCCTGAACCTGCTCTCGAAAGATTTGGATGAAGGTTTCGGCATTTTGCGCGACGTGCTGTTCGCTCCGCGTTTTCAGGAAGATAAAATCGCGCTCCGCAAATCGCAGATGTTGCAGGAGCTGAAACAACGCAACGACGATTCGCCCAGCATCGAGAGCCGCGAGGCCGGCTTCCTCTCGCGTGGCGAAAACTTTTTTGAGAACCGTTACACCACTTCCAATTCCCTCGCGGCCATCACGCAGCGCGACCTGGAAGTATTCCATTTCCAGTGGTTCACCCCGAAAAATTTCGTCATCGGCATCAGCGGCGATTTTGACCGCGACGCGATGATCGCCAAACTGGAAAAACTTTTCGCCGGTGGTCCGCGCATGATCGCGATGGATAAAACCATCCAGCAACCCACGCCGCCCGCCATCCCCACCAACTTCACCTTCGCCGCGCCCGGCGTTTATCTCGTCAACAAACCCGAAGTGGATCAAGGTCGCGTGACGATGATGTTGCCGAGCCTCATGCGCGACAACCCGGATTATTTCGCGTGCCTCGTGATGAACAGCATTCTCGGCGGCGGCGGTTTCAGCTCGCGCCTCATGGGCCGCGTGCGCTCGGACGAAGGGCTGGCCTACGACGTTCATTCGCGTTTTCCCGGCGGCGTTTATTATCCGGGAATTTTCACGATTGGTTTCCAATCGAAGTCGCGCACCGTCGCGTATGCCGCGTCGCTGTGTTTTGAAGAATTGAAAAAAATTTCCGCCGCGCCGGTGACGGACAAGGAACTGGACATCGCCAAAAAATCTTTCATCAACACCTTCCCGCAACGGTTCGCGACGAAGTCCGCCGTGGCCGATGTGTTTGCGAGCGAAGAATTCACCGGTCGCCACGCGAGCAACCCGGCGTTCTGGAAAAATTTCCGCGAGAAGATTTCCGCCGTGACCAAGGAAGACGTGCAGCGCGTCGCCAAAAAATATCTGACGCCGGAACATCTCGCGGTGCTCGTCGTCGGCAACAAAGATGAAATTCTTCTCGGCCACCCGAATCATTCAGAAAAGTTGAAGGAACTGCTCGGCGGCAAATTCACGGAACTGCCGTTGCGCGATCCGATGACAATGGTGCCGTTAAAATAATTTTCGGCGGAAAGAAGGTGGTGCGCCCGGCGCGAATCGAACGCGCGACAATCTGCTTAGAAGGCAGATGCTCTATCCAACTGAGCTACGGGCGCAATTCCAACGCAGTTGTGGCTGGCAGTATGCACGGCTTGGCCGGAATGGAAAAGGAATTTGGAAGTCCGATGGTGGGTCAGTTTGAAATTGGAGCGCCGAGCATTGCTCGGCAAGCTGCGGAAACACTTGCCATTCGTGCCGAGCAATGCTCGACGCTCCGCAAACTGACCCAATACCGGAAGTCCGAAACCATCCCTGATTTTTTCATCTGCCCGTGGCGCGTGAAATCAAGGCAAGGATTATCCTTTTGCAACCGCCACGCCCGCGCGTTGACAACGTTGCCGCCGCCGTTAGCATTTACCCACGCAGATGCAGAAAATAATTTGTCGCCCCCACGCATGAATCCGACCGGCTCGCAATCCAATCACTGGTCCGGCACCGGCAAGCTGCGTTGCGGTCATTGGGGCATCTGGATCGTCATCACCACCGTCCGCACGCTGGGCGTGCGCGCGGGCTACGCGCTCGCGGCGCTGTCGAGCGCGGTTTTCAGTTTCACCTCGCCGGACGTGGCGGCCACGATGGAATTTCACCGGCGCGCTTTCGGCCCGCTGCCGTGGTGGCAGCGGCGCTGGATGGTCTTCAAACATTTTTTCTCCTTTGGCCGCGCCATCGTGGACCGCATCGCCATCCTCGGCGGCAAGACGGATGAATTTTCTTTCTTCCTCGACGGCGAGCAGCATCTGCGCGCCGCCGCTGCCGAGGGCAAGGGCGTGCTCGTGCTCACCGCGCATTTTGGAAATTGGGAGGCCGCCGGCCAGACGCTCGGCCACTTGAACCTGCCCATCACCGTGACCGGCTTTGACAAGGAAGACCCGGAAGTCCGGCGGATGTTCAACCAAGCGTCCAAACAAAATTTCAAATTGCTCCCACTCACCGGCGGGCCGACGGATGCCATCCCGCTCGTCGCCGCGTTGCGGCGCGGCGAAGTCGTGGCGATGCTTGGCGACCGCGCCTACGGCAGTCCGACCGCGCAGATTCCGTTCTTCGGCGGCACGGCGTCGTTTCCCATCGGCGCGTATGTGATGGCGTCCATCGCGGGCGCGCCGCTTGTTCACGTCTTCAGTTTGCGCGAGGCCAAGGGGCATTATCATTTCTTTGGCTTCCCCGCGCAGCATCCGCAGATGCCCGCGCACAACCTGCGTGATGCCTACCTAAAAAATTGCGCGCAGAAATTCGCCGCCGACCTTGAATCCGTCCTCAAACGCGACCCGCTGCAGTGGTATAATTTTTTCCCGTTCTGGAACGAGGACAAAAAGAACACCGCCGCCGCTGAAAAGAAATCACGCCTCACGCCTCACTCATCAAACCTGTCGCCCTCACCCACCAAATAATCATGTCCGAACTCATCGAATCCCTCATTCCACATCGCGCGCCGATGCTTTGGATCAGCGGCATCGTGGGCTTTGAAGAAAAAAAATTCACCGCCACCGCGAACTTCCGCGCGGAAGATTATTGCGTCGCCGATGGAAAAGTCATCGAGACCGCGCTCGTGGAATGTGTCGCCCAGACCGTCGCCGCCGCGCTCGGCCAGCGCCAGCAGATCGGCGGCGAAGGCCAGCGCACCGCCACCAACGCCATGCTCGTCGGCGTCACCGGTTTCAAAATTCTTGCCCGCCCGCCCATCGGCAAAACCATCCAGATCGAATTCCGCGAAGCCCGCCGCCTCGGCCCGATGCTGATGATTGATTGCAGCGTCGCCGGCGATGGGGAAATTTACGCGACGGGAAAATTATCGTTGTATGCGTGAGCTGGGCGAGAGCGACGGCGCAGCGGAGCGCGGACGGCTCGCCCGCGCGAACGACGAAACAACGGCAACTGGCGGACGAGCCGTCCGCGCTCCAGTGGTCATCGCTGGCTGCGGTGCGATTTCCGCCGTCGGCTGCGGGATTGAACCGCTGCTCGCCGCGTTGAAAAATAATTCCAGCGGCCTGCGCGCCTTGGAAAAATTCTCCACGCCAAGATTTCAATCCAACATCGCCGGCGCAGCGTTGGTGCGCGGACGGCTCGCCCGCGCGAACGATGAAACGGCGGCAACCGGCGGACGAGCCGTCCGCGCTCCCCAAGCCAACCCCGCCTGGCATCTCGCCGCCGAAGCCTTGCGCCAAGCCTGCGCCGCCGCAAAAAATGTTCTGGAAAAAATTCCTGCCGCCCGCATCGCGCTCGTCCTCTCCACCACCAAGGCCAACATCACCGCGCTGGAACTTTGCAGTAGTGGCACAGTCTTCCAGCCTGTGTGTTCGGAAAACATTTCATCTGGCGTGCTGGCTCAATTTGAAGGCGGAGCGCCGAGCATTGCTCGGCAGGACGCTGCCATGCCCGCCCTCCAAGCCGAGCAATGCTCGGCGCTCCGCCATCTGCGCGCTGATTTGCTCGCGGAAGATTTGGCAAAAGAATTTGGCGCACACGGCACGGTGCAAACCGTTTCCGTCGCGTGCGTCTCCGGCCTTGTAGCGATTTCGCAGGGCGCGAAAATAATCCAGCGCGGCGAAGCGGATGCCGTGCTCGTCGTCGGCGTGGATGCGCTTTCGGAATTTGTGGTCGCCGGATTCACCGCGCTCAAGGCGCTCGACCCGCTCGGCTGCCGTCCATTCGACCGCGACCGCTGCGGCTTGAGTCCCGGCGAAGCCGGCGCGGCGATGGTTTTAGTGGGACAGGCGTCTCGCCTGTCCAGTTCACAAGCGAAACACGAACACGACAGGCTGGAAGCCTGTCCCACTATTCGCATCCGCGCCTTCGGCAGCAGCAACGACGCGAACCATCTCACCGGCCCATCGCGCGATGGTTCAGGTTTGGCGCAAGCCATCCGCGTGGCGCTGGACGCCGCAAAACTTTCACCGGCAGAAATTGATTTCATCCACGCGCACGGAACCGGCACGCCCTACAACGACGCGATGGAATCGCTCGCCATAAAAACCATTTTTGGTGATGCCTGCCCGCCAGTCAGCGGTGCCAAGGGAATGTTGGGTCACACGCTCGGCGCGGCGGGTGTCATCGAGACGATCTGCTGCGTGCTGGCGATGCAAAATAATTTTCTGCCCGGCACACCGCGTTTGAGTTCACCGGCGGACGGCGCGCCCGCGAGCCTCGTGCGCGAACCGCGTTCCGCCGCTCGCCTAAAAAATGTTTTGAAGCTCAACACCGGTTTCGGCGGCATGAACGGCGCGCTCATTTTGCAAAATTATGTGTGACCATGCTTGTGAGAAATAATAACGGCGACTGGCATATTTGTCTTTGGGTGGAACCGGCTTCCAGCCGGTTAAATCCGGCATCTTGCCGGATTTCGACCGTGCGGAAATTTTTCATTCCGCGAGGGCGTTCCTTCGCGAAGTGCGCCCTCGGCAGTTTTCGGCAGGATGCGAAAACAACCGGCTGGAAGCCGGTTCCACCCGCGCTCGTTCAGTTTGTCCCGCGTCTGTGGGCGGCGAAGACATGATTCCAAAACATGAATGAGAGATTCGACATCGCCGTCATCGGCAGCGGCGCGGCGGGCATCGCCGCCGCCATTTGTGCCGCGCGCGCGGGCGGCAAGGTGTTGCTGGTGGACAAAAATTCTGCCGTCGGCGGCACGGGCGGATTCAGCGGGCTTACGACTCTCTGCGGGCTTTACGATGACTTTGGAAATTTTCTCAACGACGGTTTTGCCCGCGAGTTTGCCGAGGCGCTGGTTGAAAACGGAGCGCCGAGCACCAGCTCGGCAAGTTCCTGGAAAGCAGACGGCCTTGCCGAGCCGGTGCTCGGCGCTCCCATCAAATCAGGCCGCCTGTGGGTGCTGCCGTATCGCCCGGAAAAATTTCGCGCGGTGGCGGAAAGTTTTTTCGCCGCCTGCCCGAATCTAAAAACTGTTTGGAACGCGCCGCTGAAAAATGTTGTCGTCGAAAATAAGCGCATCGTTTCCCTGAACGGTTTTCCAGTCGGCGCGGTGATTGATTGCAGCGGCACGGCGGAAGTGGCGCAACTGGCGGGCGCGGAAACTTTGGCGACGGACGAGACGACGCAGGCGCCCGCCGTGGTGTTCGCGCTGCGCGGCGTGACGCGGGAAATCAATTCCACCGCCGCTGCGGCGCAGGTCTTGATGCCGGTGATCCGCGCCGGGTTTGCACCGCTGCATTTTCATCCCGACCTCGAACCCGGCGGTCTCACGGTTAAATTTTCCGGCGGGTCGGAGCAAGTGCCAGCGCTGATTGATTTTCTCCGCGCTAACGTGAAAGGATTTGAAAATTGTTCATCGCCGCAAAAAGAATTTCACATTTCACGCCGCGCCGGGCGGATGATTGTGGGCGAATACGTTTTGACCGGCGCAGATGTTGTCGGCGCGAAAAAATTTCCCGATGCCGTGGCGCGCTGCGCGTGGCCGGTGGAGCAATGGGGCGCGGCTGGAAAAACGAAATTGCGCTGGCTGCCTGCGGGCGAGCATTACGAAATCCCGGCGCGGGCGCTGCGCGCGGCCAAGATCAAAAATCTTTTCATGGCGG
>JAYVQV010000200.1:0-8649 GCA_043776855.1 Limisphaerales bacterium
CAGCACGACAGTTGGACGGAGACGTATGCGAACCCGGAATTATTTGAGTGGTTTCTGAAACACTCGCGATAAAGTGGTGGCGGTTTTCGCGCTGCGAAAACCCGCGTGGTGGGTCAGCTCGCGCTGCGAGCCGACCCGTCGCCGAGCGCAGCGCCAGGCGACGGAAACAAACGCAGGTCACCTTTCAAATTTTCAAGCGCCACAAAATATCCACGCCTCAAAGTGCCTGCTCCGCAGGCATAGTTTGTCGCAGCGCGACAAACTCCACCTTGTCACGCGGCAAACTTCAAATAAATCACCTTCAAGTAATCCGCCTCCTTGAAACCGGCGGGGTGGTCAGGCGGATGCAGCTTGGTTTTCAGTTCGGAAAATTTCTTTCCTGACTGCTGCGCGGCACGGCGCACGGCGTCAAAAAATTCCGCCGTCGAGACGTGAGCGGAACAGGAACCGGCCACTAAAATCCCGCCGCGCTCCAGCCGGGCGATGCCGGCGGCATTTAACTTTTCGTAAGCGCCGATGGCGGTCGCCCGCTCGCTCTCACGCTTGGCGAGCGAAGGCGGGTCGAGGATGACGAGGTCAAATTTCTGCGGCGTTTTTTCAATCCATTCAAACGCGTCTGCCTGCACGGTTTCATGGCGGCACGCGGCGACCGCCGGATGATTCTGGTTCAGAGCAAAATTTCTTTTGGCCGAATTGAGGGCGTGGGCGCTGATGTCGAGGTCGGTCACGGAAACTGCACCGCCGCGCGCGGCATAGACGGAGAAGCCGCCGGAAAAACTGAACGCGTTCAGAACTTTTTTCCCGGCGGACAATCTTTCAACCTCCGCGCGGTTCTCTCGCTGGTCGAGGAAGAAACCGGTTTTTTGTCCACGCACCACATCGGCTTCAAAGCGGACGCCGTTCTCGGAAAAAATAATTGGAGCGCCGAGCACCTGCTCGGCTCGTTTGGAAAATATAATTTCTCCATCGAGCCGAGCTGGTGCTCGGCGCTCCGCTACGGCCTGGATGTTCCGGCTCAGGCGCAAAACAATTTGTTCGCACGGAATTTTTCCCCGGATGAGGGCAAGCATTTCTTCGAGACGCGGCAGCCAGATGGCGGAATAAATTTTCAGCACGAGCGTCTCGGCGTAGCGGTCGAGCACGAACGCGGGCCAGCCGTCGCTCTCGCCGTGGATGAGGCGATAGCCATTCGTGTCTGCGCCGAAAAAAATTTTGCGGAGCGAAAGAGTTTTTTCCAGATGCGCGTTCCACCAAGTTGAATCAATCGTCTGCGGCTTGCCCGCGTGGAGGATGCGGACGCGGATGGGCGAGCCGGCATCGAACAAACCGACGGCGAGAAACTGGTTGTTGCGGTCGTAGAGGACGGCGAGCTCGCCGGTCTCTCCAGCCCGGTTGGTTTCGCGGATGCTGTCAGCGAACAGCCACGGATGGCCGCCGCGCACGATGGTCTCGGCGGTGGCGGTGATGCGGAGGCGCAGGCGGGTGGTGGATGCGCTTTGGGTTGGCGGCAAATGTTTCATGTTGGAGTTCACGCTTTAGCGTGCGGGGAACAAGCTGAAGGTTGAACTCCAACTATTCCAGCCCGCAATTTTTCCGCGCGCGTTTCAAAACGGTTTGCGCGAGCGTGCGGGCTTTCATTGCGCCGTCTTTCAAGACGCTGTTGACGTAATCTGGATTCGCGGCGAGTTCGGCGCGCTTGGCGCGGGCGGCGGCGAAGTAATTCCAGTAGTGCTCGAATAATGCCTTTTTCAAATCGCCGTAGCCGAGGCCGCCGGTGCGGAGACGATTTTCAAAGTCCGCCGCGACTTCGGCAGGGGCGACGAGCTTGAGCAACTGGATGGCGAGATTTTTATCCGCGTCGGGCTTGGGTTCCTCCGGCAGCCGGGAATCCATCGTGATGCCCATGACTTTTTTGCGGAGGATTTTTTCCTCGCCGAAAATTTCGAGCGTGTTGCCGTAGCTCTTGCTCATCTTTTCGCCGTCGAGGCCGGGGACTTTTGCGGTCTCGCCTTTGATTTGCGGCTCGGGAATTACGAAGGTCTGGCCGTAGGTCTCGTTGAATTTCGCCGCGATGTCGCGCGTCATCTCGACGTGCTGCTTCTGGTCCTGGCCGACGGGGACGACGTTAGAATCGTAAATTAAAATGTCCGCCGCCATCAGCACGGGATACGCGAACAGGCCGTGGTTGATGGGGATTCCCTTCGCGGCCTTGTCCTTGAACGAGTGCGCTTTTTCCAGCATGGACATGGGCGTGAGCGTGGAGAGCAGCCACGCAAGTTCGCAAACTTCCGGCACGTCGGACTGGCGGAAGAATACGGATTTTTTTGGGTCAAGGCCGCACGCGAGAAAATCCAACGCCACATCCCAGGAATTTTTCCGCCGTTCGTTCGCGTCGAACAGCGAGGTCATCGAGTGATAGTCGGCGATGAAATAAAGTGCCTCGCCTTTTTCCTGGAGGGCGATGGCGGGCTGCATCATCCCGAAATAGTTTCCGAGGTGGAGCGCGCCGCTGGGCTGGATGCCGGATAAAATTCTCATGGGCGGTGCTTACAATTTCCCCTTGGTGCTGGGCAGTTGCCCGGCGATGCGCGGGTCGTGGCGGCGCGCGGCATCCACGGCGCGGGCGAAGGCTTTGAAGAGCGCTTCGACGATGTGGTGCGGTTCGTCGCCGTAGAGGAGTTCGAGGTGGAGATTGCAGCGGGCTTCGTTGGTGAAGCCTTGGAAAAATTCGCGCGCGAGGCCGAAGCGGAAGACGCTGGACATGTCTTGGGATTTTTCGGCGTCGGAAATTTTCTGCTGGGAGAATTGGTTCAAGCCGCGCCAGACGAGGTAGGGGCGTCCGCTGAAATCCACGACGCAGCGGGCGAGACATTCGTCCATCGGAACATAGGCTTCGCCGGTGAAGGGATTTTGCGGATGAAAGCCGTGGCCGTAGCGGCGGATGCCGCGTTTGTCGCCGAGCGCGGCGGCGAGGGCCTGGCCGAGGGCGATGCCGCAGTCTTCGACGGTGTGATGCGCGTCCACTTCGAGGTCGCCATCGCAGCGCAAATCCAAGTCCACGGTGGCGTGCTTGGCGAAGAGCGTGAGCATGTGGTCGAAGAACGGGAGGCCGGTCTTGATCTTGGATTTGCCTTTGCCGTCGAGGTTGAGGCGGATGGAAATCCGGGTTTCGAGCGTGTGGCGTTTGAGTTGGGACGTGCGTGCTTTCACGCGGGAATTAAAGCAGAGCGCGGGGATTTGTCACGGCTGCTTGGCGGGAATTTTTTTCTGGATGGCGTCAATCTGCTCCTGCAAGGCGCCGGCGTTGAGGGAAACTTTCTGGGCGGCATGGAACCAGTTGATGGATTCCTCGTAACGGCCAGCCTCGTTTTCAAGGTGCGCGAGGTTGACGACAATCTCCTCAAAAATAATCCGCTGGTCTTGCTGATCGGCGGGCGGCAGTTTCATGAAACAGTTCACGGCGAGAATCCAGACGTTGCGGGCGTGGTCCAGGTCGCGGGCGCTGTCGTGGTAGTGGCGGCCGAGTTCAAAGAGCAGCTCGCAATTGCCGGGGTTATGGCGGAGGCCTTCACGAAGAAACGCCTCGGCCTGATCCGGCAGGTGCAGGTGGTCGCGCAAAAAAAATGCGCCGACGGTGTAGGTCTCAATCTTGTTCGGGTCGAGATCGGCGGCGAGCCGGAGCCACGGGAGGATTTCACGTTCGCTGCCGTGTTCGAGATGGGTGTGCTCGGTGATTTTGAAATTACGACCGAAGGCGTCAATCCAGTCTTTGGGTTGGCCAAGAAAATCTTCGTTCTTCTCGTCTTCCTCGGATTCCTTTTTGCCATGGCTGGCGGAAATGATTTCTTTTTGCTCGCCGGATTTCTGGTCAAAGACGGACGGGTAATAGCCGCTGTGAAAATAAACGTCGGCCATGGTGAAGAACTGGCCGGCGAGCAGCTTGCGCCCGTCGCCGAGCATGAGGCCGAGGAAATTGCCAGACTGGTCGCGGCGGCTCCAGCCGGTGGCCTCGGAATCCAGCCCGAGCGCGAGGCTGAACGTCAGCGCCAGCAGCGCGGCCACGGCGAAGGGCGTGGAGGCTTTCATCAGGTCGTAAGGTTTTTGCGCTTGAAACCTGCCCAGGCGAGCAGGAGAAAAATTCCCGTCCACGACGCGGCGTAAAGTGTGGCGAGGAAAATTTTCGGCCACGGCACGGCGGCAAAATTATAAACCACGAAGTCGCTCAAATAGAACCATTCCAAATGCGGGATGACGAAATATAAAAACGTGAGGATGCCCTGCATCGGCTCGGGCTGCGCGAGGGCGATGGTTTTCAGGTGGCCGCCCACGAGCAAAATGCCGGCGACGACGATCAGCGTGATGGTGGTGGTGGAGGACGGCGCGGCGAAATAAATGGAGCCGAGCAGAACCATCGCGATGACCATGGCGAGCAGCATCCATTGCATCCAGGCGGCCTGCAGGTAGATGAGCAGATGCCATTCGTGTTCGCGCGAACTGGAGATGATGCCGAAGAAAAAATAAAAGACGACGAGGGCGATGCCGGTGGCAAGCCAGCAGCCGAGGAATTTGCCGGCCACGACCTGCCCGCGTGAGACCGGCTTGGCCAGCAGCGGGAAAATGGTGCGCGCCTCGCGTTCCGCCGGAATCTGCCGCGCGGTGGTGACGATGGCGACGACGAAGGAGGAAACCCAGATGAGCAGCAGACAGATGTCTTTGACGTAGCGGACGATTTTGTCGTCGTGGAAAAAATTCATCGCTCCGGCGGCAAAGGTCAGCAGCGCGGTGAGGACGAAGAGGACGTAAAAATCCTTGCGGCGGTAGAGTTCCTTGATGACCACGCCGGCGAGGGCAAAAATTTTATTCATGGCAGGGGTGAGGGTTGGAAGCCGACGATTTTCAGGAAGGCCTGTTCCAGGTTCGCATGACCGCGCGAAATGTCAGCGACCGTGCCGACGGCCTTGAGTTCGCCTTGATGGACAATGGCCACTCGGTCGCAGACGCTCTCGACTTCGCCAAGTTCGTGCGAGGAGAAAAAAACGGTTTTGCCCTCATTCTTGAGGCGCTGAATAATTTCACGAACTTTCATGCGGCCCAGCGGATCGAGGCCGCTGGTCGGCTCGTCGAGCACGAGCAGGTCGGGATTGTTGATCAGTGCCTGGGCGAGACCGACCCGCTGCTGCATTCCTTTGGAGTAGGATTTAATCGGACGTTTCGCGGCGTGCTCCAGTTCGACGAGTTTCAGAAGTTCGGCGATGCGCCGGTCGGCTTCGCCGCGCGCGAGGCCGAAGATGGTGGCGTAGAAGCGGAGAATTTCCTCGGCGGTCAAAAATTTGTAGTAGTAAGTCAGCTCGGGCAGGTAGCCGATGCGCTGCCGGGCAATCGGCTGGCGGACATCAATGCCGAAGAGGCTCGCCGTCCCGCTGGTCGGCGGGACGAAGCCGAGCAGGACATTCATGGTGGTGGTTTTGCCCGCACCGTTCGGCCCCAAAAACCCGAAGACTTCCCCGGCGCTCACCTCGAGGTCGAGGCCATGCAGGGCAACTTTCAACGGCTGGCGCAGCTCGCGGCTGCGATATTCCACGCGTAATTTTTGGGTCTGCAAAATGGCGGTCATGGACGGAGGGTAAACTTTGATTTCACGCGCATTGTCCTAACGAAAAAAAGCCCGGGAGTCAATTCATCGCGCCGTAAAAAAACGGCGCAAGGCAGTTGCCTTGCGCCGATGTGGAATCATTTTTGCCTATTGCTGCATGTGTGACGGAGTGACCGTCGAACCCAAGGAGCAGAACGCGGACGGCTGATTGCCCACCGTGTTCAGCGTGTAGACGCCCCTGGCTGGACACGGAGGAATCACCCCCTGGGGATTCAGCCGGATGTATGGCGTCAGGTCGTTTGGATAGTTAATCACGTCGCCAACATGCTTGCTGGCTTCAATGGAAAACTGCTGCACGGCCGTGTCAATCTGGCGAAGATTATTGATGCAGGTGGTGGCCTGCGATTTTGCGCCCGCCTTGAGCAGGTTGGGAATCACGATGGCGGCCAGCAGCGCAACGACGGCCAGCGCCACCATGATTTCCACGAGCGTGAAACCTCCTTGCACGGATGTCCGGGTGATTTTCATATTATTATTGTGAACTTCCAGCCTGCGGGCTGATGCTGACTGCAAATTTGTATTTCACCGCATCAGGTTGAAAACACAGTTTGAAAATAGCAGCCCAGATGCCAAAATCAAAGTGTCACCCGACTCGGCTGTGAAACAAAAAACCCAGGGCTTCCGCCCTGGGTTTTGCAATCAAACCAAACCGTTCAAGGAAGAGTGTGACCGGGGGTCAAGGTGCTCAACGAGCAGGTCGGCGTAGAGCCAACCGCAGCGAGCGTGTAAGTGCCGGCGGCCGGGCACGGCGGGATGCTGCCGGCCGAGTTCAACTTGATGTAAGGCGTGAGGTCGGTGGCCAGCACGATCGGATCCGTGGACTTCTTGCCCCTTTCCAAGGCGAACTGGTTGGCCGCCGCGTCAAGCTGGCGGAGGTTGTTGATGCAGGCGTTGGCCTGCGATTGAGCGCGCGCTTTCACGAAGTTCGGAATCGCGATTGCCGCCAAGAGGCCGATGATGGCCACGACGATCATGATTTCGACGAGCGTGAAGCCCGCATTACGGAGGTTTTTGTTAGTTTTCATTTTACTGTTTGCTTTCTTTTTTTGACACGGTGTGAACAAACAGCAGGCGGGTTTATATGATTACAACTTTGTTCACTTGATTGCCTGCTGCAACCGCGACAGACACCGTTTTAGCAGTCGCGATGCCATTGTCCAGAGAAATTATTCACAATCTATTAACAATCGGAAATAAATTCAAAAACATGAGAGAAAATCTATTAAACCGGAATAATTGCCGATTTTTAACTGGCTCAAGCAGATTCGGACGAATCCAAACACGCTCAATCCTAGATACAAGGCTCAAACCAAGACACTGTCCAATCCGGATCGGGACATTGATTCCCTGATACGCGGCAAATATTACCATACCAAAACCCGCCTTGACGAATAGCAGTTGTGCTGGCAGGGTTTCGCCCCTTCGGATGCCAGCTTAGCTCAGCGGTAGAGCAACGGTTTTGTAAACCGTCGGTCGGGAGTTCGATCCTCCCAGCTGGCTCCACTTTTTTCCTCAAGGGGCCGGGGTGTTCTTCCGTTAGTGCTCGCGTCCCAACACCATGGATTCTTCCCACACTTTTGCCGAGGCGCTGGCCGCCTGGATCTCAGAGCATGACTTGAACGCCCGCCGCGCCACGGTTCTCTACCATGTGGAGCTGGCTACGATCATCCGAGCGCACTGGCCTTTGCCGTTGTCGCGCCCGGCGGCTTTTCGCGACGCGGTGCCTGGAATCAGGTGTTGATCTTCCGACGGCGGCGCGGTGGCTGGGGCACAAGGACGGCGGGGCGCTGCTGGGCAAAACCTACTTCCATCTCCTGAGCGACCATCAGCGGCGGATGGCGGCGCAAGTGCGGATCTAGGCGGCCGGCGGCGGCGGGGCGGTGTAGCGGGCGGCGCTCTGGTCGATGTAGGCACGCCAGACGGTGAAGATGGAGAGGAGGAAGCCGCAGCTGATACGGGCGCTGTCGAGCGCGGTCCAGGCGGCGAGCTGTTCGGGTGTGATCTTGCCGAGGGCTTCGGCGAGGAAGGTCAATCCGGCGATGCCGATCCAGAGGCCGCCGCGCAGGAGGATTTCGGGGCGGGTGGTCACGGCTTCAGAGTGGCTCGGATGGCGGCCTCAGTGACGGCCTGGACGATGTGGACGGCGTTGGAGGCGTTGGACTCCTGGGTGAGGCTGCCGACGGTGGCTCCCTGCGTCTTGTCGGTCTGGCTGGCCTTGAAGTTCGCAAGCTGCGATTTAGACGTGCCGAACGTGTAGGCCGTGGCGCGCGTGGTGATCTTGCGGAGGGGTTTTCCGTCGGGTCCATAATTTAGGTCGGCCTGACTGGTGGAGAAGCGGGCGCAGCCTGCGATGGTCAGGCCGCCGATAAATAGGAACAGGATGGAGACGTGGCGGGGCATGTATTTATACGGGTAGCCAAAATGCTTCGACTGTCTGAGCAAAGCCGGGCTGGTCCCCGTCTGGCAATGCGGCAAGTTGTGTGAGCAGGTCCGCCCGACGGGCGAAGGACTGTTGGACGAATCCACCGACTTGGACGGCGGCGGTGACGAGTTGGGCGTAGGTCAAAGCCCCCATCCATCCATCCCCGCTCCACAAGATCTCACTGATCTGCGCGAGCTGCATCAAGGTGAGCGCCTTCTGCATGTCGTTCTGCGATTTGTCGTCGCAGTAGAAGTCACGACCGCCGGAGGGGACGGTCACCCCGTCGTTAATGATCTCCTCCCGGCGAGTGCGGATGCGGGCCGCGAGGCGAGCGTGATACAGTTCAGCAAATTTTGTCGCGATTGTTGAGGAATTAGGCTTAACCCCAAGTTTTCCCTCATCCCAGTAAGTGATCTCGTGGGTGTCATTTACTTGATCCACTTTCCAGTCAATGTCAGGCGTGGAAAATGGATAAAGTGCTAACAAGACCTCGATCAGTGTTGGTTTCATTTTAGTGTTTTACATACCAGCCAGAGCTGTAAGAAAAAAACATGAAAGCGGCCCTTTCAGGGAT
>JAYVQV010000201.1:0-2237 GCA_043776855.1 Limisphaerales bacterium
GCGTGACCGTCTTCGACTTTGAACGCAGATGGCTGTAGTCAAATTCCATCCCGACCTGGAACAGCAGAAAAACAATGCCGAGCTTGCCGAGCAATTGCAGCGAGGTCTTCGTCTCGGCCGGAAACAGCACCGGCCAGTCGTGCGGATAAACCAGACCCAAGACCGACGGGCCAAGAATAATTCCCGCCGCAATCTCCCCGACCGCGAGCGGCTGGTTGAGAAAGCGTTTCCCCAGCCGCCCAAAAATGTAGGCGGCGGTGATGATGATCATCCATTGGATTAAAACCAGTGTCAGGTGTCCCTCGATGGCGCTCGGATTCATAAAAACAAAGGCCACTAAATATATTTTTTCGAGGACGGGAACAAGATTTAAGCCGAGTCCATGCCGTTGAATTGGGGAGCGCGCCCGCCCCGGGCGCAGCGGGTCGCGCCCACGCGACCCGCCCGGGCGGACGAAAACCAAACACCATTCGGTTGGCCTTCGTGCGTTCGGGTTCGGCGCGCGGGCGCGCCGAACCACAGCCGGGGCGGCTGCGCTCCCCATTTTCTACGGCATCGGTTCGGTTAAGCAGTCCCGGGCAAATTCTTTCGTGTGTTTCGTGTGTTTCGTGGTTAAATTTTTCCCCGCTTTAACCATGAACCTGACCGAACAGCTCGAACAATCCGCCCGCCGCTGGCCGCAGAAAATCGCCTTCGTCGAGGACGCCACGGAAATTTCCTACGCCGCGCTCGTCGAAAAAATAAATTTCCTCGCGGAAAAAATCCGCGCGCTCCAGTTCGCCCCCGGCGCGCGCGTCGGCCTCTGTTTCGGCAATGGCATTAACTACGTCGCGCTCACTTACGCGCTTTGGAAAAACAATTTGATCGTCGTCCCCGTCCCCACCGAATGTCCGCCGGAAGAGACAAACGAGATCGCCGCCACGATGGAACTCTCCGCCATCTTAAGCCAGAAACCGCGCGACCAAAATAGTGGCACAGGCATCTTGCCTGTGAGTTCTTCCAACGCCGCAGAAACACACCGGCAAGCTGCCTGTGCCACTACCCTTGCGCCGGAAGTTTTCCTCTCGCAACTCCCACTGAAAACCCCTGCCGACAACCACGGCCTGAACATCGCCTTCATCCGCTTCACCTCCGGCACCACCAATGCCCGCAAAGGCGTCGTCCTCTGCCACGAAACCATTCGTGACCGCGTGCTCGCCGCGAACAAAGGATTTCAGATTTCCGAAAACGACACCGTCATCTGGTGCCTGCCGATGGCGCATCATTTTCTCATCACCATCGTGTTGTATCTCAACGTCGGCGCGACCGTCGTGCTCGCGCGGCACGTCACCGCCAAGCCATTCATCGAAGCCGTCAACAAATGGCGCGGCACAATTCTCTACGCCGCCCCGTTTCATTTTTCCCTGCTCGCGCGCGACAATTCCGGCGCGCAGATGGAATCCGTCCGCCTCGCCGTCACCACGACCTGCGCGCTGCCGCAGGAAGTCGCCACGCAATTCCACAAGCGCTTCAACAAATCACTTCTGCCCGCGCTCGGCATCATTGAACTCGGCCTCGTCGCGCTGAATTCCGAAGACCCGCAAGGCCGCTGGAATTCCGTCGGCAAACCCATCCCCGATTTTTCGGTGAAAATTCTTTCGCCCGACGAACACGGCATCGGCGAAGTCGCCGTCGCTGGCCCTGGCATCTGCGACGCCTACGCCGCTCCGTGGCAACCGCGCGAAAACATTTTGCGCGATGGCTGGTTCATCACCGGCGACCTCGGACGATTCGACGCCGATGGATTTCTCTTTCTCATTTCGCGCAAGACCGCCGTCATCAATCTCGCCGGGCGAAAAGTTTTCCCCGAAGAGATTGAAACCATCCTCGACAAGCATCCGAGCATCAAGGAATCGCGCGTCTTTGGCCGCGTGCATCCGCATCTTGGCGAAGTCGTGGAGGCGGAAATCGTTTTGTCCGCGCCCGACGCGAGCATCGAAAACCTTTCCCATTTTTGCCGCGAACATCTCGCGTCTTACAAAATTCCCACGCGCTTTCACACCGTTCCAGCATTGCCGCGCACGCCGGTGACTGGCAAGCTGCTGCGCGTTGCCGCCACATCCTGATATGATTCAAGCCACCGACATCGAAACCGAACTCCTGACGTTCCTGCGCCGCGATATTTTTTCGCCCGACACCAACCTCACGCCCGAAACCGACCTCGTCGGCGCGGGCTTCGACTCCATGTCGCTCGTGAA
>JAYVQV010000202.1:0-2236 GCA_043776855.1 Limisphaerales bacterium
CACAAGGCGGAGAAGCTGCGTCCGCGCGAACAGCTCGTTCACACCAACCTCTCGCTCTTCTACATGAAGTCCGGCGACAAAGTCACCGCCGAGAAACACGGCTTGCAGGCGAAGATTGAAGGCTGGCGCGAAGACGCGAAAAATTCCGGCGAGAAAAAAACGGAAGCGGATTCGGAACTGCAAATCTCCAAGCCTGCGCCGATGCCGATGAAATTTCCCAGCCAGCCGTGGAAGAAGAAAAATGACGGCACCACAACCCCGGAACCCATCCGCCAGAACCCAGACCCCAAAACATGAAATCATCCTACGAACTGGCGATGGAGCGTTTGAACAAAACTGCGCCCGCCACAAAATTATCCGCCGCGCAGAAAAAGGAACTCGCGGAATTGGATTCCAAATACGCCGCGCAGATTGCCGGTCGTGAAATCGCGTTGAACGGCGAAATTACCAAAGCTGCCGATGATTTTGAAAAAGAAGAATCACTTCGCGACCAGCTGGTGAACGAACGCAAAAAACTTCAGGCCGAATTGGAAGACAAAAAAGAACGTGTGCGGCAGGGCAAGCGTTGAGCCAAATCCATGCCGTCGGAAATGGGGAGCACAGCCGCCCCGGCTGTAGTTCGGCGCGCCCTCGCGCCGAACCAGAACGCACGAAGACTAACCGAATGATGTTTGGTTTTCGTCCGCCCGGGCGGGTCGCGCGGGCGCGACCCGCTGCGCCCGAGGCGGGCACGCTCCCCAATTCAACGGCACGGTTCCGGTTGAGGCCGGGTTTATTTCAATTTGCCGTGAGCGCCCGGCGAAATTAATTTGGTTTGGTTGAAACGTTTCGGTGGGTTGCGTATTCTTTCGGGCGAACCCATGAAAATTTTCACCCTGCTCGTATGTCTCGGCCTGTCAGCAATCCCCGCCCTTGCTGATTCTCCGGCAGTCGCTGACCCGCTGGCCGGCGGCTTCCAGTCGCCACCGGATTCGGCGCGGCCGCACACTTGGTGGCATTGGATGAATGGCAACATCACCAAACCCGGCATCACCGCCGACCTCGAAGCGATGGCGCGCGTGGGTGTCGGTGGCGCGCAAATCTTCAATGCTGGCGGGGGAATTCCCGCCGGGCCAATCAAATTCAATTCGCCGGAGTGGCACGAAATGTTTTCGTTCGCGGTGAAGGAGGCCGACCGGCTGGGAATCGAATTGTGCCTCCACAACTGTGCAGGTTGGTCGAGCAGCGGCGGGCCGTGGAACTCCAAGGAAAATTCCATGCAACGCGTCGTCATCACCGAGACGAAAGTGAGCGGCGGACAAAAATTCTCCGGCGCGCTGCCGCAGCCGAAGGCGGCATGGAATGTTTATCACGACGTCGCGGTGCTGGCCTTCCGCACGCCGGATGGCGAAGGCGCGTCCATGAAATCCGCCGCGCCGAAAATCACGGCAAGCATTGACAACATTGATGGCAACGCATTGATGGACGGCAACGTCAACACGTTCGTCTCGCTGCCGACGAACCGGCTGCCGCAGTTCGTGCAGTTGGAATTTCCGCAGCCGTTCGCGACGCGGCTGGCCACGCTCTCGTTCGGGCAGGGCGCGGGTGAGGTGAAAGGCGTCATCCAAGTTTCCGACGACGGCAAAAAATTTCGCGACGTGCGCGAGTTCACCACGCCGGGCCGCCCGACGCGCCCGCTGACGCTGGCACTCGGCGGCGAATCGGTTTCCGCAAAATTTTACCGTGTTAAATTCACCAGGTTCGGCAAGCGCACAAAAAATCTAAACGTCGCCGAAGTTGATTTCAGCCCGCGTTTGAGAATCGAAGACGTGGACGCGAAAGACGGCGACAGCGGCGGTTTTGTTTCCGCATCGCCGGCCGAAAAATCTGCGCCGGAAAATATGCTCGTGAAGCGCGACGGCGTGATTGAACTCACCGACAAAATAGATGCGAGCGGTCATCTTGATTGGGACGCGCCCGCCGGCGACTGGACGGTTCTCCGAATCGGTCGCACACCAACGGGCCGCAATAATCATCCTGCGCCGGAGGAAGGCACGGGGCCGGAGTGCGACAAGTTCAGCGCCGCCGCGCTCGACGCGCACTGGGCGGGCTTCGTGCAAAAGTGCATTGACGACGCGGGGCCGCTCGCGGGCAAGGGCAAAGCGTTCAACAACGTGCTGATTGACAGTTACGAAGTCGGCGGCCAGAACTGGTCGGAAAATTTCCGCGCGGAATTTCAAAAGCGGCGCGGCTACGA
>JAYVQV010000203.1:0-2235 GCA_043776855.1 Limisphaerales bacterium
ATTGTCAAACCTGTCATGCCCCGAAAAAAATCCAGCCGCGTCGAATCGCTCCGCGCCCTGCGCCTCGCGGCCTTGTGCGCCGCCGTGACGCTCGCGGTGTTGGCGCTGGAATTCCTCGCGCCCGCGTCGTTGCGGGCGCCGGTGACGGGCGCGGACAATTATTTTCAAGACCTGTTCGCCCGCCTTGGCCGCTACACGCCGGTGAGCACCAACCTGGTTCTCATCGGCATTGACCGGCCGAGTTACGACGATCTTTTCATCACGGATGAGGAAAAAAAAGATCCGGTGCTCGGCGCGTTGCGCGAACGTTTCCCGTGGTCGCGCAAAGTCTGGGCGACCACCATCACGCGGCTCGCGGACGCGGGCGCGAAAGTCATCGCGATTGACTTGGTTTTCGCGGCGGCGGCGGACGGCGACGACGAACTGCACGCTGCGCTCGAAAAATATAAGGACCGCGTCGTCATCGGCGGCAACCTGACCGTGGCGGAAACCGACCGTGGCGTTCCCTCGCAATTCACGCCGCCGAGCCGCTCGCTGATTCCCGATGCGTCCAGTTCGCCCGCCGCGCTGGATGCCCGCGTGGGCTTCATCAATATTTTTCCCGACGACGACGACGTGCTGCGTCGCGCGCGATTCCGCGTGACGAACCACGAACTCGGCGATCCCATCAACACCGCGCCCGGCACCGTGGTTAATTCCTTTGACGCGCGCGCGCTGGAAAAATTCGGCGCGGCGGAAAAAATTCCCGCCCTCGGCGCACGCCAGAAATTCCGGTTCAGCGGCCCGCCGGGAACGTGGCGTATCATTTCCCTCGCCGACGTGCTGACGCCCAAGGTCTGGGAGAAAAATTTCGGCGGCGGAAAGTTTTTTGAAGGCAAGCTCGTCGTCATCGGCCCGACGGCGAACATTTTTCAAGACACGCACGGCACGCCGTTTCGGGGTCTTGAAATGCCCGGCCCGGAAATTCATTTGCAGCTGATGAACGCTGCGCTGCACGGCGAGTTTCTCGAAGAGCTGCCGCCGCTCGCCACGGGTGCGCTCATCGCGCTCGCGGGTTTGATGGGCGCGGTGCTGTGCCAGTTCATCCGCGCACCGCTCAAACGCCTCGTCGTCGTGCTGGTTTTTAGCGGCGGGTTTTTTGTCGCGGCATTTTTTCTGTTCGGTGTGCCGGGCATCGTCTCGCTCGTCATCAGTCCGTTGCTGGCACTGGTGAGCATCGGCATCGCGGCGCTGGTTTATGATTTTGTCGCCGAGCGATTGGAGCGGATGAAGCTGCGGCACACGATGGGCCTTTATTTTTCACCGCGCGTGCTGGAAGCGGTGCTGTCCGATCCCGGCTCCATGCAGCCGCGCCGCGCGGAGGTGGTTTTGCTGCTCACGGATTTGCGCAACTCCACGCCGCTCGCCGAATTGCTCGGCCCGCAGCGGATGTTTGAGCTGCTCAATAAAGTTTTCGAGGCGCAGACCGGCGCAATCATGGGCGAGGAAGGCAACCTGGAACATTTTTTGGGCGACCAATTCTTGAGCTACTGGGGCGCGCCGCAAAAACAGCCGGACGCCGCCGACCGCGCCGCACGCGCCGCGATGAAACTCATCCGTGCGATGGAAGAATTGCGCGCAAAGCTCGAGCCGGACGTGCAAAAGATATTCAACTACGGCGTGGCGCTGCACGCGGGCAGCGTCCTCGTGGGCAACAAAGGTTCCGCGCTGCGGCTGGACTACGGCCTCGTGGGCGACACGGTGAACGAAGCCGCCCGCGTGGAATCGCTCACCAAATACTACGGCGTAAAACTGCTCGTCACGCGCGCCGCGCTCGCGCAACTCACCACGCCGCCCGCGCGGCGGCTGATTGACCGCGTCATCGTGAAGGGCAAGACTGAACCAGTGGAACTATTTGAGTGCGAGCACGTCTGCGCGGCAAAAAATTTCCCGGAACTTTGCACGCGCTACAAGGCGGCTTACGACGAATACCATTTTGGCAAATTCGCCGAGGCGCAGCGGGAGTTTGAAATTCTGATGAAAGATTTTTCCGACGGCCCCAGCAAAACTCTCGCGGCTCGCTGCGCGGAACTCCTGGCTCATCCGCCCGCGCACTGGGATGGCGTGTGGAAGATGGATGCGAAGTGAATGGGGGTGTAGCTTGATACTGTTCTTATTCTGACTCCCTCTCCTCCCTCGGAGGGAGGAGAGGGTTGGGGAGAGGAGGGCATGCGGACGCACAAAACGCCCCTCTCC
>JAYVQV010000204.1:0-8622 GCA_043776855.1 Limisphaerales bacterium
CGTGCAAAGCAGCGGATGCAACTCCCACATCGGCGAGCGACGCACCTTGATGCCCTCGATCAAAACATTTTGGCAGCGGTTGAACTCCACAAACGGCGGACGGAGAAAATCGCCTTCGCCAAAACGCCGTTCGTTCACCGGCACACCGGAATTGTTCATGTCATCGAGCCGTTTGCGCGCGGCTTTTTGCGTGCCGCCCTCCTTGTTTTTCTGTCCCTTCCACGCGAGCCAGTTGGATTCCTCGGCCTGGCCGTCAATCGTGCCGAGGCCGGTCACGGCCACGTTCTTCTGCTCGAACGCGTAGATCAGCGGCGAATAATTCCAGCACTCCATGCCCTCAAACCGCGTGAAGACGGCGGGCAAATACTTTTTCGGATCGGTGCTGAATTTCAAAACGGAATTTGTCGCGGCGAGATGCAGTTCCACGTTGCTCTTCAAATGAATCGGCCCGGTCAGAAATTCTCCCGCCGGAATCACGACGCGTCCCCCGCCCTTCTGCGCGGCGGCGGCAATGGCGCGGGCGATGTCCCGCGTGCAATCTTTTTTACCATCGCCCACCGCGCCGAACTTGGTGATGTCAAACTCGCGCGCGGGAAATGTCGGCGGCACGATGCGCGCCAAAATTTCGGGAACCATTTTCCATTCCGGCGCTTCCGCACGAACGCCAGAGATTGAAGCCAAGACAACCACGGCGATGACAAAGAATTTTTTCATTATTGGAATGGCCACAATGTATCATGCGCCGCCGGATTGTCAGTCGCGTTGGCTGCAAATGCGTTTGAAAATTAGGAACGCAACCGGAGCGCGGACAGCTTGTCCGCGAGTTGTTTTTCCAGATGAACACGCGGACGAGCCGTCCGCGCTCCGTCACGGCCCCAGTTGAATCCGGTAGAACTGTCGCGGGTAGCTGGCCGCGTTGGAATCGCTCCAAGTGAACGGCGGCACGGGCAGATGATTCGTGAACAAACTTTGCCACGACAAAAGATTCGTGGACGACTGCACGATGTAGTCCGGGCCGCTGTCGCCGTTGATCGTGAGCGTAAAATTTCCGCCGAAGAAATTCGCGCCGGAAAGTTGCGGGCGCGCGTAACTCCCGCTCGAAACCGTCAGCACCGCCAACGCGCTCGTCACGGAACCCGACGTGTTCGTAACGATGACGGAATACGTTCCCGCGTTCGTCGCCGATACGTTGTTCAAAGTGAATGTGGAATTCGTCGCGCCCACGATGAGCGAGTTGGTGTTGCGATACCATTGGTAAAATAAATTTCCCGTGCCGCTCGCGATGACGGTGAAGGTCACGTTGTTGCTCGGCGCGACGCTCTGGCTTTGTGGCTGCGCGGTGATGACCGGTGCGGTCGCCGCGTAGGTCGTGAGCAGCCAGTTGGTTTTATTCCACGACACCACGCCCGCGCCCGCGCCGCTGGACAAAATGTTTTGCAACTGGCTGGGGTCATCCAGCGTGTAAGTGTAGGGCAGCACGCCGCCCGGCAGGTTCCACGAGAACGCGATCACCGGCGCTTGAAACGGACCGAGCGGATTTCCCGCGTCGGTGCTGTTGCCGCGAACCACGGTGTTGTCCATCTGATAAATCGTGTCGAGCGCCTTGATCTTCCCGGTGTAAGTCGGGTTGCTCGGATCGGTCTGATTATTTCGCAACGGCGTGATGCAGCCGTTGTAAAAAGATTTCTCCACCAGCACCGCCCCGTTCTCCGTCGAAATGCTGCCGTTCAAAAACGGATTGAAACTGTAAGTGTTGTTCAACGTGTTTTGATTCGCCTGACTCATCGCCGCCGCCCGCGTGTCACGGAGATGTTTCGCCGCGAGGCCGCGCACGTCGTCCGCGAAAATGTTGTAGTTGTGAACATTCCCGGCGCGCAGGCGCGGCAGGCGGTCCCACGGATTCATGAACCATTCGTGATGCAGCGTGATGGTGTGGTTCGCATTTTCCGCCGCCAGCGAATTCGCGCCAATGAGATGAGTTTTGTCGTGACCCTGGATGATGGTCACGATGTCCGTGGTGCTGAATCCGTTGCTGCGGAGAAAATTGTAGAACGCGTAGCTCGTCTTGTTTGATTCCAGCGTGTTGATCTGCTGCCAGACAAAACTGTTCGTGTTCGTCGCGCCGTCGTCGCCGGTGTATTTGCACCAGGAAATCGTGACGCCGCTGCTGCCGCCCTTGATGTCCACGATGCCGTCGTAAGTTTTTGAGAACGTGCAGTGGTCAATCCAGATGTTCGTCACCGTGCCAGCGTTGCCGAGGTCAATGAAGTCCCAGTCGTTCTTGTCATAATTGCCCTTGCTGACCTCGTCCCATTCCCACAGCTCGTCGAATTTCAAATTGCGAATGATGATGTTCGCCGTGCTTTTCAAATTCAAACAGCAATGGCGGATGGTCGCGCCGTTCGCGGAAAAAATCGTCAGCGCGCCGCCCTTGGCTTTGATGTCAATCAAACTCACGCCCGTCGTCAGCAGACGCGGATGCAGCAGCGGCGGATTGTGCGCGCGGAACGGCGTGGACAGCAGCGTCTGCACCGCGTTGCCGACCTCGTTCCAACCCAGGTCGAGGTTGGTCGTGATCTCGATGACCTTCACCAAGCCGGCAGTTTTATTGGCGTCGGCCACGGCCTTGGCGAAGTCCAGCGCGTTCGTGATTTTGCGATACGCGGAATTGGTTTCCGCAATCACGCCGCCGCCCGTCGTCTGAAACGCAAAGCCGGTCAAATTAAAAGCCGAGTTCGGCAGCGCGGAGGCCGTGGTGATCGTGAGCGTCGCGTTGCTGCTCGTCGCCGTGCCGACGCTGTTCGAGGCGAAGAGCGTGTAAGTCGCCGCGTCAGAATTTTGCACGTTCGTAAAATTCAGCGTCGTGTTCGTCGCGCCAGAAATGGCCGCGCCATTTTTCAGCCACTGGAATAAAATTGGCGCGGTGCCGGACGCGCCCGCGCTGAAACTCGCGCCGCTGCCGAGCGTGACGACGACCGACGCGGGCTGCGAAATAAAACTCGGCGCGACCGGCGTGTTGTTGATCGCGAGCAGCGCGACCGAACTCGTGACCGAACCCGCGAGGTTGTTGACGACGACGTGATACGTCCCCGCGTTCGTCGCCTGCGCGTTGTTGATGGCGAGCGAAGAATTATTCGCGCCGACGAGCGCGGTGTTGGTGTTGAAAAACCACTGGTAGCTCAACGGCGTGGAGCCGCTGGCGGTAACGTTGAAGTTCGTGCCCGCCCCCGGCAGCACGATGACATTTTGTGGCTGCGAAGAAATGGTCGGCGCGACCGGCACGGTCACGGTGAGATTCGCGACGAGGCTCGTGTCCGACCCGAACGAATTGGTGACGATGCAAAAATACGCGCCGGAATTTGTCACCTGCAAATTCGTCAGCGTCAGCGAGGAATTTGTCCCGCCCGCGACGGGCGTGTTCGCATTGAAATACCATTGATAAATCAACGGCGCGGTGCCATCCGACACGACGCTGAAGAACGCGGTTTGATTCGTATAGGCCGACGCGTCGTGCGGGTCGAGGCTGATGGCGGGCGGCGTGCCGCCACCGGCGCTGGTCAAATCCACGCGCACTTCGTTGAACGTGATGTTCGTCGCGGAACTGGCGGCGGTGCTAGGACGAAAGCCGATGCCGTCGAAATTAAATGTCGCCGCGTTCGCATCGAGAACGGAAGTCGAGAGGGTCGCGCCGCCGGAAAGATTTTGCCACGTCGCAGTGACAAACAAATCCGTGGCGTTCGTGCGGAACAAAATAAATTGCAGCGCGTATTGCCCGGTGTTCGTGAAGCCGGGAAAATTTGCGAGGCTGCCCGGCCCGGTCACGAGCGATTTGTGATCGCCCGTCGTGCCGAGCAACGAGGTGGAGGCGAGGTTCGTGCGGCTCCGCAAATCCATCGGGCTGGAATTATTGAACGTCACGCCGCAATTTTGAAACAGCGAGTAGCCCTTCACGCCGCTGCCGAGAACGCCGTTGCCGGACAAATCATTCGTCGCCCACTTCGGCGAATTTGATCCATCGGCAAAATCATAGACGCCGATCCGGAAACCCGACGAGCCGTTCTGCGCCGCCACGCCGTTGAAAGTAAAATTCAGCGTGACCGTCAGCGTGTCGCCGACCGCGAGGCTGACGGGCGCGTTCGTGTTCGCACCGAAATAAGTCACGCCGAGAATCGCGCTCGTGCCGTTCGTGACCGTCAGCGCGTTCGTCGCCGTTTTCCACGATGACGGCGTGGAGACAAACCACGCCGCGTCGGTCGGGAGATTTTGATTCGTGCGCGTGCCGTCGGCAAACGTGTCGTCGAGCAGCGTCGCGGCTTGCGCGCCGATGACGGCGGCAAGGCCGGAAAAAATTAAAATGGCGCGGCGGAGCTTTTGCATAAAAAATGGGCGGGGCGGCTAAAAAAATTAGAAAGGTTGGGATATCATCCAAAAGTCTGGCCGCGTCCTAATTTCGGAGCGCGGCTCTGTGAGCCGCAGCCGCCCCGAAACGGCGAGGGGCGCTGATTCTTGCCAACGCGCATGGCTGGCGAAGCCGCTGCGGGTCACAGACCCGCGCTCCGTTTTCAAATCAGGACACTGCCAAAAATTTGTGACCCTCCAGCGCGGGCGAAAGCGGCGTGTCCCGATGAATCGGGATTCCGCCGCAGTCCAAGACGCGCACCGGTTTGCCGGTGCTTTCACAAAATGGGCGTCTTGAGTTTTTCCGCGTGGCATGGGTGGATGCTATAACGTAGCAGAAAAGTCCGCGACGTCAGCGGCAGACACTTGCAAAAGGATTTGAAATAAAAGCACACGCTTATTTCGCCCCCTCCAGGCCAGACACTTCCGCGTCCTCCAGCTTGAACGGTTCGCCCGCCGCCACGGTCACGGAAACATTTTTGAACGTCACGCCCTTTGCGTGCGTGATGCTGAACGGTTTCGCCGCCGCGATCTTCACGTTTTCAAGAACGACATTGGAGATGCAGCTTTGCGACAAACCCAGAATTAATCCCGCCCCCTTCGGACACGTCGCCGTGAGATTGCTGATGCGGATATTGCGGAACACGGGAATGTTTCCGCCGCCGCTGGCAGAGTCGCCCGGTTTTTTATCGCCCGCTGAAGTGCCTTGATAAACGCACGTCAACGTGATGGCCGGATTCACGTTCTTCATCGTGATATTTTCGCAGACCAGATTTTCCACGATGCCGCCGCGCTTGGTGTCCGACTTGATGCGGATGCCGTTCTCGGTGTTCTCAAAGCTGGTGTTGCGCACAAAAACATTCCGCACGCCGCCGACGGTTTCGCTGCCGATGCTCATGCCGTGGCCGTGCTTGAAGACGCAGTCCACGATGGTGATGTTCTCGCAGGCGAACTCGCGGCCCTCAACTTTTTTGCCAGACTTGATAGCGATGTTGTCGTCGCCCACGTCAATCAGACAGTTCGTCACGGTCACGTTGCGGCAGATGCTCGGGTCAATCGCATCGGTGTTGGCGGCGCGTTCGGGCGCGAAAATTTTAATGCCTTCAATCCATACATCCTCGCACTCGGTCGGCACGAGATGAAACTTGGGCGAGTTCTGGAGGGTGATGCCGGTGATGCGGAGATTTTTGATGCGCGTGGGGACGATGAGGTTCGGGCGCGGCAACGTGAAGCCGGAAACTTTCTGGCGCGCTTTTTCCGCCTCTTCCCACCACACGGAGCCGTTGCCTTCAATGATGCCTTTGCCGGTGAGCGTGACCTCCTCGCCGTCCTTGATGCTGAAAAATGGATTGAAGTCGCCACCGGTCTTGGCCGCGAGCCAGTCGCCACTGCCGGTCTTGAGAAACAACGCCTGATTCGTCGTCGCGGACAGCGTCGCGCCTTCATCCAGTTGCACGGTGATATGGCTCCCCTTCAACACCAGCGGGGCGCTGACATAATTGCCGGCGGGAAAAACAATCGTGCCGCCGGATTTTTTCACGGAGTCAAACGCCTTCTGGATCGCGGCGGTGTCCAGCGTGGCACCATCGCCCTTCGCGCCGAGGTCACGGACATTGAACGTGGCGGCGCACAGCGGCAGGCCGATGGACAAAAAAATGGCGGCAATAATTTTCATTTGGAGTGCGATGAGGATGCGCCAAAACCAGCGCGGAAGGAACGGAGTTTTTCGGCAAACCGCGTTGAAATTATTGCACCAAAAAAAACTGAACCGCTAATCCATGCTCATCCTTCCGGCCAGGACTCCGTGCTCGCCCCCCCCCGATCCCCAGCAAAAACCAGCCAGCCTCTTTACCAACCAGCCCAAATGATTTTGCCCGCTTTGAAAACGACACGCCACGCTGGACAAGTCCGCTTGCATTTCCGCGACGCTGTTTTACAGTGGGCGGACGCTTTTCAGGCAGCATTAAAATTTAATTTAGATTTATGGCAAAAAAAGTCCGCATCCCCACGCCGCTCCGCAAGTTGACCAACAACGAGGAGCTGGTTGAAGTCAACGCCGCCAACATCGGCGACGCGATCGCTGAATTGCAGGCGCGCTTTCCCGGCATCGCCGAGCGCCTCATTGACGAGAAAGGCGAAGTCCGCCGTTTCGTGAACGTCTATGTGAACGAGGAAGACATCCGCTTTCTTCAGAACCGCGAGACGCCGCTCAAAGACGGCGACGAAATCAGCATCATCCCCGCCATCGCTGGCGGCTAGGATGAATTCAAAATGCAAAATTAAAAAAGGCGGACGAAGCGCGTCCAGTTTTTGCATTTTTAATTTTTATCTTTAATTTGAATCTTATGGCCACGAAGAAAAAAGTTTCCGTCTCCAAGCCGAATTCACCGGTGCAGCAGCGCCTGTGGCTGATGTATCCGCCCAAGTTCATCAAGCAACCGTTCATCTGGGAAGTCGGCCACAAGTTCAAAGTCATCACGAACATCCGTCAGGCCAGCGTGACCGATGAAATCGGCATCGTGTGCCTCGAACTCGACGGTGCGCGCAGCGAAGTAGGTCGCGCGATCACTTGGCTGGAGAAGCAAGGCGTGAACGTGGAGCCGGTGGAAATTGGCGTGATTGCCGGTTAAAATATTTTGTGGGGACAAATGAGTGGCGTGGTGATTTTCACTGCGCCATTTTTGTTTTCCGGCAAGGGCTGGATGCTTGCCTTGAGTTTTTCCAATCCAAGGTTATTCTCCGACTGGTTTTGGAAGGGCGGAGAATCGCTCCGGCGCAAGTCGGGGAGGAAAGTCCGAACTCCACAGGGCGCGATGCTGCGTAACTCAAGTCTGTTTGATTGAGATACACGCAGGCGGTCAGTTGGAAGACTGGCCGACGGAAAGTGCCACAGAAAATTAGACCGCCAACCGGACGCGAGTCCGGCGGTAAGGGTGAAAAGGTGGTGTAAGAGACCACCGCGTGAAGCGCAAGCGACACGGCACGGAAAACCCCATCGGGTGCAAGGCCAAATTGGAAACCGAGGAGCTGCCCGCTCCGCGTTTCGCGCAAGCGAGACAGGTTTCGGGTATAGGTCGCTCAGACAAATGATTCTCTCCGCTCGCAAGAGCGCAGACAAAATTCGGCTTACAGCCCTTCCAAAACCAAATTTGTTTTTAGCCCGAAAACCGAATTGAACCGCAAAGAACGCAGAGAACACAAAGACGGGGATGCGTTTGGGCAAAAAGTTGCCCGGACATTTTTTCGCACTGGCGTTTCCACCCCGAAGGTCTGCCTTTGCGCTCTTTGCGTTCTTTGCGGTTAGTCCATTTCGGAATACGGGTTTAGCCGCAACAAGTCACAAAAAGCGCAAAAGAAAAACCGTCAGGAGCTTTGCGCCTTCTGCGACTTTCTGCGGCTAAAGTTTTTTCCAAATCACTGGCTCGCTCAAATTGCCAGTGCGACCCACGGCGCGGATTGAAATTGCGTCCGGGATGGCGGCGTCGAGATAAACATCTGTCCGGCTCGCGGGAAAAATCTGCGTGTTCCAATTTCCTGCCGTGCGGCTTTGCAAGACCCAGCCGCGCGCAGGTTCGCCCTTGGAATTTTTCCATTCAACGTGAGCCGATTTTTCCCCGAGGTTGACGGATAATTTCGGCGGCGGCGGCGAGGTCGCGTTCAACCACGGACTCGCGGGAACCAGCGCGGGCTGCTGGTAGATTTGCTGCGCGAGCGCGGCGTCCAGCGCGGCATTTTTCATCAGCGCCATCACGCTCCAATGCACATGGCCGGCATCGGCATGGCGGCGCGTGAGGTTGATCTGATTGATGATTTCCGAGGGCGACCACTCATTGCTTTTCGTTCCGACCTTGAGCGAATTCATCCCCGCCCAGACGTGACGATGGCGGACGTTCTGGCCATTCCACCAGTTAATCAACGTGGCAAAACTCGTCTTAGGTGGCTCAATGCCCCAGTAAAGTTGCGGCGTAAAATAATCGCACCAGCCTTCGCGCAGCCACTTGAGCGAGTCCGCGTAAATTTCGTCGTAGGCGTCAAAGCCTTTGATGGACGGCGGATTGCCGGGTCGCCAGATGCCGAAGGGGCTGATGCCGAATTTCACGGCCGGCTTCTCGGCCTTGATGGCGAAATACATTTCCTTCATGAAGATGTCCACGTTGCTGCGCCGCCAGTCGTCACGCGTCAGGCCGCTGGCCGTGCCGAATTTTTTCCAGCTCGCGTCGTCAG
>JAYVQV010000205.1:0-2231 GCA_043776855.1 Limisphaerales bacterium
CCGAGCCGCGTTGCGCCGTTGCCGCCAGACTCGGCGACCTCGACTTCTTCGAGAATGTTTTCGGCGAGCAGTTCGTCCACGATTTTTCCCGCCGTCGGCTGGCTCATGCCGAGCGAACGCGCCAGTGCGGCGCGCGAGGCGACACCGGCTTTTTGCAATTGCCGGACGAGCGCACGTTTGTTGTGCTGGCCCATCCGGGCGGGGTGGAAAATCATTTAATAAAGAAAACTACGAAAGTCAGCCAAGGTCAAGATTTCTTGCGCGAATAAACCGTTGAACGCTTTCGCCGCCAGCCCGTCCAAAACAACATTGCAGTCATCCCTGAAAACTGAAAACGTTGCCGCCATAACGAATCTAATGAAAAAAATCATCGCCCTCATCGCCGCCGCGCTGCTGTCCGCCACCCTGCCCGCCCTCGCGCAGTCCGCCACCAACACCGTGCTCAAGGCACTCATCGCCGACGTCAACACCAAGCTGAAAGCCAACCAGGCCAAGGGCGGCCAGTTGACCGAGGCCGACCTCGCACCCGAACTCAAACGCTTCGACTCCATCATCGCCGCGCAAAAATCCGCCAAGTCGGACGACGCGGCGGAAATCATCTACATGGAAGCCATGCTTTATTTGCAGGTGCTGGAGAACGATGAAAAAGGCGGCGCACTCATGGCCGAGTTAAAGAACAATTATGGCGAAACCAAATACGGCAAGAACGCCGCGAAGATGGTGGACAAGATCGCCGCCCGCGCCGCCGCCAAAAAAACCCAGGGCGCGCTCGCCAAGGGAATGACCTTCCCTGATTTTTCCGTGAACGGTCTGGACGGCAAGCCGCTCTCCGTCGGCGCCCTCAAGGGCAAGGTCGTGCTCGTGGATTTTTGGGCGACGTGGTGCGGCCCGTGCCGCGCGGAATTGCCAAATGTCATCGCCACCTACAAAAAACATCACAAGGAAGGTTTTGAAATCATCGGCGTCAGCCTCGACTCCGAACGGGAAAAACTGGATGCCTTCTTGAAAAAAACCGACGGCATGACATGGGCGCAGTATTTTGACGGCGAAGGCTGGGGCAACAAGCTCGCGCAAAAATACGGCGTGGAATCCATCCCCTTCACCGTGCTCGTTGGGCCGGACGGCAAAATCATCGGCAAAGATTTGCGCGGGGACGATCTCGAAGCCGCCGTGGCCGCTGCCCTCGGCAAGAAATAATTTTTTAATCTCACCAACGCCGTCCTTCACCGGACGGCGTTTTAATTTGGGGGCGCGGCGTTCACGCCGCTTCACTGTTCGTCAACATTGGCGCGTTGAAACCGAGGAACAATTCATATTGAAGCGGGCTGAAGCCCGCGCTCCCGCGAGGAACGCGACGGACGGTTTTTTATTTCACGAACTGGCACTCGTGTAGCGGCGCAGCGAGAGCCGCCAGAACCATTCCGAGATTCCCGCCCACACCGCGCCGATGGCGAGCAGCGTCAGCCATGACCACGGCGAAACAATTTTATCCGCCAGCACGCGCACTGGCACATTGCTCACCAGCAACACCGGCAACGCAAACGTGAACACCGCCTTGAACACGCCCTTGAACGCCTCGTCCGGCATCCGCGCGATGTTGAAAATCTGGTAGTAGCCCCAGATGATGCCCTGCGCGCGCACCGTCCAGAAGCTGATCGTCGCCAGCAAAAACATCAGCGAGTAATGGATTAAAACTCCCACCACACACAGCACGCCAAAGCCGGCGACCTGCATCAACGTCGGATGCAAGTGCGCCTGGTGCGCCGCATAAATCATCACGCTCAAACCGAACGCCGCGTTCACGAACGCGCCCAAATCCACCACGCGCAGCGAGACGAGGAAACGCGTATTCACCGGCAGCAGCATGAGAAAATCCATCTTGCCCGTGCGCACAAGTTCAGAAAGGTTCGTGCAGTTCACCAGAAAAAATGCCTGATACATTTGCTGGATGAAATTGCTCGCGCCCACGAGCATCACCGCCTGCCATTGCGTCCAGGTGCCGATCTGCTTCGTCTGCGAGAAAACCACCGTGATGAAACTCAATTGCAAACCGAACCACAGCAGCTCGACGACGATCCACAAAAGAAAGTTTCCCTTGAACGACATTTCGCGCGTGACGGAATTCCGCCAGAGCGTCGCGTAGATGGTGAGGTAATGTTTCAGATTCATCGCGCGCCAAGTTAAACCGCTCCGCGCAATTCGCAAGCGGACAAATCAAACACCGGGCGACG
>JAYVQV010000206.1:0-2228 GCA_043776855.1 Limisphaerales bacterium
TTTGAACTTTACCTGGAGGAGAACGCTTTCACAGACATGGTCAACATTGGCGCGAGCTTGGAACACCTGTTTCAAGTTCTCAACACGCCGGAAGACAAGCGGCAGAAAAATCTTTCTGCTGAGTTGCAGCAATTCCCCTACGTCAATGGCGACCTTTTCGCTGAACGCCTCAGTTGGCCGGATTTTGGTGACGACGCCCGGCAGGCGCTTCGCCAGTGCTGCTGCTTCGATTGGTCGCGCATCTCGCCCGCCATTTTCGGCTCGCTCTTTCAGTCCATCATGGACGACAAAAAGCGCCGTCAGATCGGCGCGCATTACACCAGCGAGCGTGACATCCTAAAAGTGGTTCGTTCACTTTTTCTCGACGACTTGCAGGAGGAATTCAAAACCGCGCGTCGAAATCCAAGATCGCTCCAAAGGTTCCATCAGAAACTTGGCTCGCTCACGTTTCTTGATCCCGCCTGCGGGTGCGGAAACTTCCTTGTCATCGTGTATCGTGAATTGCGGCTGCTTGAGTTGGAAGTTCTGCGGGAAATCTTCAAAGTTCAGACCGCGCTCAAAATTGACCTCAAAGCTCTCTGCCGGGTGGATGTTGACCAATTCTTCGGCATTGAAATTGGCGAGTGGCCCGCCCGCATCGCTGAAGTAGCGATGTGGCTGGTGGACCACCAACTCAACACGAAAGTTTCTGAAACCTTTGGCGAACTTCTCCAGCGCCTGCCGCTCAAGAAATCGCCGCACATCCACTGCGGCAACGCGCTCCGGCTCGACTGGAAAACCGTCCTGCCGCCGGACCAATGCAGCTACGTCCTCGGCAATCCGCCGTTTGTGGGAAAGAAGGAACAGAACGCGGCGCAGAAGGCTGACATGGAATTTGTTTGCGGCAATGTCAGAGGCAACGGTGTTCTGGATTTTGTAACGGCTTGGTATTTCAAAGCCGCAGAATACATTAAAGGCACGCGCATCATCGTTGGTTTCGTTTCCACCAACTCAATCAGCCAAGGTGAGCAGGTTAGTATTCTTTGGAACGAACTCTTTAATAACTACCGTCTTAAAATTCATTTTGCCCATCGCACATTCAAATGGGAGAGCGAAGCACGCGGCAAAGCACACGTCCATGTTGTCATCGTTGGTTTTGGCGATTTTGATTCGGCGAAGAAATTGATTTACGACTACGAATCCGAAAAAGTCACGGCAACACCCGCAAAGAACATCAGCCCTTATTTGATTGAGGGTAGTGATTCATTTGTAACCGCTCGCTCCAAACCCCTTTGCAATGTTCCTGAAATTATGGAGGGCAGCGCCTTGATTGATGACGGGCATCTTCTCTTAACCGAAGCAGAGGCAGCCGAGTTGGTTGGTAAATTTCCAATCGCTAAAAAATGGCTGCGTCCATTTTATAGTGGTGAAGAATTTATCAATGGCAGACAAAGGATTTGCCTGTGGCTTGAGAATGCCGACCCGAAAGAACTCCGCGAATGTCCACCAGTGATGGAACGCATTGAGTTGGTGCGAGAATTTAGAACTAAGAGCGACAGAGCGGCGACGAAGGAACTGGCATTAACACCAAGGTTGTTTGGGGAATTGCGACAACCCCGAAATAATTATCTTTTTGTTCCTAAAACTTCTTCGGAGCGGCGGCGTTTTGCGCCGATTGGTTTCATGCCGGCAGTATCGGTCATTAACAATACAAGTTTGTTCGTAGATGGGGCTGAACTTTTTCACTTTGGAGTTCTTGCGTCCACATTACACATGGCTTGGCTGCGCCAAATCGGCGGACGTTTGAAATCAGATTACCGCTATTCAAATAAACTCGTTTACAACAATTTCCCGTGGCCGAACGCGACCGCCGAGCAGCGGGAGCGGGTGGAAGAAAAAGCGCAGGCTGTGCTCGCCGCGCGCGAGCCTTATCTTTCGCCTGTAGGAGACGACGTGAGGAGTCTCAAATCAAAAATGAAAACGAACCCGAACCCGGCCAGTTTGAGTCTCGTCACCTCGACTCCTACAAGAACCGCCACGCTCGCCGACCTTTACGATCCGCTCGCCATGCCGCCCGAATTGGTCAAGGCGCACACCGAACTGGATCGCGCCGTGGAGAAATGCTATCGCCCCGAACCCTTCCACTCCGACCGCGAGCGGGTGGAATTCCTGTTCTCACTCTACGAAAAGCTCACCGCCCCACTCCTGCCGGTTTCACCGAAAGTGAAAGCACGGCGGTCACAGACCGC
>JAYVQV010000207.1:0-8587 GCA_043776855.1 Limisphaerales bacterium
AATTTACAGAAAGAAATTTACACCGACTTTTAGCTACGATGTTTGGCCGTGCAGCATGAGATATACTTTGCAACTTGTATGTCATGAAGATTGGAATAAATTCAACATTCCTACCGTTCTCAAGGAAATGACTTGGGGGTATGATGTGGATTCAAGTGGTCACGCCACTGTAGTTCTACCGAATGGAAACGGTGTTGCTGGTAATTGCGGTGTAATTTTCAATACAGAATATCATGGCATGGATCATTTCATTGATCCCGATTACCCAGGCGTTGATTGCTCTGGAGCAGTATTAGAGGCTTACTACATCGGGTGTTGTGACGGCGATTTGAATTGGTGTCAAATAATAACCTCAAACAGCGTAAATCCAAAAAAAGTAGGTTTTGATGGTCCTCCTGACTATCCACCTTATTACTATGGTCCTGCGGGCAGCATAAATCCTCTAAATCAAGTCGATTATCTTAATCCAGAATACCCAACGCTTTGTCCATGAAAATACGCATTTATACTGTTGTGCTTGTCGTTTCATGCTTGTTGGCATCAGCTTTGATTTTGTCTGTTAAATCGCGTTTCCAAACAAAACAAGCATTGTCACCCCCTAGTTTTTCCCTAAAAGAAACAAAGCAGATTATTCAAAGTAATATCGTGCAAGTTTTAAGCACCAACACGTTGTCCAAACAATTAGATGCCAGCAAACAAACAATCAAGGAGGAATTTACAGTAATTATTGACTCACAATCTGGAAGATGCGCCATCATAAACTCAAACAACGTTGTAACTCTAAAAGAAAAAAATGGCGAAGTTGTTTGGTCGTCAGACATTGCCGAATTAGTGAAAACAGATCAAATCCGTTCCATGGATGTAAGCGGTAACTATATTTCGATTCGGTTGGCTAAAAAATGGAAAACAGAAATTAGCGTCAATATTAAAACTGGCAAAGTTGGGCTTTCAATTTACTAAACTGGCCTTGTTTCGAAAAGCGTATGCGAGGAGTCAATGTTCTTACCCGCGTAAAGCAACGGTGTTAGCTGGCAAGTTGGAAGTTGGGATTTTTTAGGAGGCGGTTCATGAGGATGACAAGTTTGCGCATACAGGCGGTCATGGCGACGAGCGGTTTTTTGCCAGCGGCGCGCAAGTGCAGATAAAACTCTTTGAGGATACCCCGGCGCGATTTATTATCCGCCTTCACTTGAAGTCACGGCGGGACAAGGGTGATGAATCGCGGCGACCGGCGGGAGCCATAAAAGGGTCAGCCCCACTTTGAACACTTTCTTCGGAATGTTCATCACATATTCCAGGTGGAAAAATTTTCTTCGTGTCCCGCCGCGCCGTTCGTGCTTAAATCTGCGCGCCCATGATTGAATGGAACATCCAGGTCGTGCTCGATTTGATGGACATATAGGGGTCAGCCCTGCCTTGGCCTTGCTTCAATTTGGCGGGTCAAAGCCGATCCTTCCGTTTCAGCGGAGGAAGAAAAATACGAATACCAAAACCAGCAGCAACGCCGTGATCCACCAGAGCCAAGAAATCCCGCGCGGCTTGGTCGCGCCGCCGAATTCTTCCTTCACGAAATTATCGTAGTCGAAATTTTCTTCGGGAATTCCCAAGCCGCTCGCGTAGGCTTCCTCCGACCAGCCGGTTTTTTCATCGGCGCCACAGTCGGGGCAGGCCTTGGCCTTGCGCGGCACGTCCGCGCCGCAGTTGGGACAGGTTGCGGGAGGCATGGGGGAAAATTAGAAATTAAAAAATTTGAAAGCAGAAATTAAAAACGAAAAATCGTGCCTGCAACGCCGGATCGTTTTTTAATTTTGCATTTTTAATTTTTAATTTCTCATCCGCCGACGCCCGCGTATTCCTCGTCGGTCTTCAAGTTCAGGCCCATCAAAACGTAGTCGTGCGTGATGGCCTGCATGTCCTTCACATAATCTTCCAGTTCGATGAGCTTGCTGAAACCAAGCAGGGCGAACATTTTCATGGCTCCGGCCTGCTCGCCGATGAATTCCGCCTCGACCTTTTCGAGTCCGGCGCTGCGGGCGATGTCGGTGGTGAGTTCCACGAGCGTGGTGGCGAGGCCGCGGCCGCGAAATTTTGGATGCACCAGCACGCTCACGCGGCCGATGTGGCGCTTCCAGCCGCCGAGTTGTTGATGCAACGTGGCGACGCCGACAATTTTGCCGCCGATGAGCGCGACGAGCGGGAGGTTGCGGCCAAAATCCTGATTCTTGCACCAGTCGCGAATGACTTTGATGTCGGTGACGCGGTGCTTGATGAACATCCGTTCCTGCTCCGGGATGTCGAGGAAGAGCTTGTGCAAATCTTTCTCGTCGGTTTTTTCGAGCGGGCGGACGACGGCGCGCTTGTTTTCTTTGAGGCGGACGTGCTTCGGAAATTTTTGGAGTTCGAGTTCGATGGTATATGACATTGGCTTCCTTTCGTTGGCCGAACTTTGCGCGGACGGCGGATTGCGTGCAACAAAAATTTTCAGCCGAACGCCGATTCGCCCGCGATGCCGGTGGCCTGGCGGATGGAATTTAATTTCACCTCCGCCGGATCCAGACTCCAACGCGCGGCGAGCGCGGGGACTTTTTCAAAATTATTTTCCGCGTCAAAGATGGTCGCCGATTGGTCGCCGTAGCCGAACGTCTTCAGGCCGATCTCGGTTTCCGGCAGCGTGATCGCGCCCTGGTTCCAGACGGTCTCGCCGGTCCAGGCGTAGGCGCGCGTCACGCAACCTTCGTCCAGCCGCGCCCACGCATGATGGCGCAACCGCCGGCTCGCGTAAAAATATTGCACATGGCCTAGCTGTTTGCTCAACGCGGTGAGAAAAAGAAACGTCGCATCCACATCGTCATCCGGCGTGGGCAGGCCGAGGCCGGTGACGATGACCCAGCCGTGGACGCGCGGGCTGATAAAAAATTCGTGGCCGCCGGCCAGCCCTTCGGCCCACGAGCAGGGTGCGGCGTGGTGCAGGCCGAGCGCCAGCTTCACCGCCTCGGGCGAGGCCGAGCGCACGGCGAACCAACATTCCGGGCGGTGGGGGGCAGGGGAACGGCGCGGAAAAAAATCCCGGAGATTGGTGAAAAGATTTTGCTGCCGAAATTCGCGGCGATGCACGGCAATCATCCAGCCGAGCTGGGTGAGACCGATGCCGATGGCAATGCCAAAAACGGCGAGCAGCAGCAGTGCCGTCGTTCCGCTGGGATCGTTGTTCATCGCCATCACGCTCCGAATCTACGCCCGCCCCGCGCCGGTTCAAAGAAAAATTTGAGCGGGTATTCTCGCCGTTATCAGCGGCAGTTCCCGGCGAGCCAGGCCAGGTATTTTTTACTGCCGCCCGCCAGGGGCAAAACCAGAAACTCCGGCGTGTCGTAAGGATGTTGGGCGAGGATTAATTTCTCCAGCGCCGCCAGTTTGGTCTTGGACGTTTTGAAAACCAGCAGCACTTCGGTGGCGGATTCAATTTTTCCCTGCCACCAGAAATGGGATTCGATTTTTGGCAGCAGGTTCGCGCAGGCGATGAGCCGGGCTTGCAACGCGGATTGGGCGAGCGCGCGCGCCGTTTTCAAATCCGGCGCGGTGACGAGGACGAGGGAAAATTTCCCGGCGGACTTCACGCGGTCAATTCAGCGTGGTAAAATCGCCCAGCGGCCGGGTGAACGTGGCTTCGGCGGGATGGATGACGAGCGTGTCCGCCGTGTCATGCACGCTGCCAGACATCGCCGCGAAGGGCAGGGCGACGGCGAAGATGGCCGTGCCGATGACGGTGACGACGAAGCAGCCGGGACGGACCAGCACGAGGTCGCCAACGACGTTCAGTGATTCATCCACGGAAGCGCGGGACTGGTTGACGCTGGCCAGGCAGAAAGCGGCGACGAGCAGGGCGATAATTTTATTTTTCATAGGCAAAATGTTTGATGCCACAATGCACCTTCCGTTTTTATTTTCAAGCAGTTTGTGGCGGCTTTTTTTCAAACACCGGCCATCCTACATCCGGCGCATCTACGAAAAACTTCAGGTGCGGACGCGCACGGGGGCGGTGGCGAAGTTTTTACAAAGGTAGTCAATGACGGCTGTCTGCAAAGACCTTGCCAGTCGCTTGACTGACTGTTAAATCCAAGCCCGACCAAATGGCAAAAAACTTTTCCAGCTTCAGCAAGGCGCTGCTCAAGGCCAAGACCGAGGAGGAAGTGAAGCACGCCTACGCCGCGCACTTCGGCCTGGATTACGACACGGAGTTTCGCCACGACCTTTATTCGGAAAAGATTTTTTTTGAGTTCAAGTTTTCCCGCAGCCTCGAAAAGCGCGCTGCGCGTGCCGTTGTGCTGGCGCAGATGATGTATTACATCCGCCGGTTACGGCTGGGCTACGCGGATAAAGTCGTGCCGCCGATGCTTTGCGTCGCGGATTCCGACCAGGCTTTGTTCACCGAGACTCACAAGTGGAAGCGGTTTTATAGCAACGAATCTAAATACGATTGGGAACTCGCGCCGAGCCAGCCGGATGAAAAACTTGTGGCCGATCTCGCGGCGGCGAGTGAAACGGAGGCCATCAAGGTTTTTGAAGTGCTGGACGAAGCCGACTACGAACTGTTTTCCCAGCAACTCGCGCAGCATCGCTCGGCGCAGTCGGAGTTTGATTTCCGCGTCAAGAAGCTGATCACCGAAGACAACTTCGAGGAGGTCTTTGACCGTTGGAACAAATCTTTTGGTGACGCCGTTCGCAACGGAACCAAGCCTTCGCGCTATTTTCTCTGCGACATCCAGCAAGGCCGTTCGGAATACAACCGCGAGGAAAACAAGGTCGTGTTTCTCATCGGGCCGGAGGAACGACGCGCCAAAAAAATTCTGCCAAAAGAATACGAATGGTTCTGGTCGAACTTTGAAAAAGTGACCGACCCGGCGACCATCAGGAACATTCTGGCGAAAGTGGACCGGCTGACGGATGAGCCAATCCGCCGGTTCACCGGGGAATTTTTTACGCCGGTTGCGTTTGCGCGCAAGGCGCACAGCTATTTGGAAAAAGTTATCGGCCCGAAATGGTGGACGAAGGGCTATCGTCTCTGGGACATGGCCGCTGGCACGGGCAATCTGGAATGGTTTCTGCCCGCCGACGCCTACAAGAGCATTTATCTTTCGACGCTGTCACCCGAAGACGTGCAGCATTGCAAACGCGTTTTCCCCGGCGCCACGGTGTTTCAATACGACTATCTGAACGATGACGTGGAAAGCGTGTTCGATGACCAGTCGCTCTTCGACCGGGCAAACAAGAAGCCGGACAATCTCCTCCGCGACCTTTACGACCCGAACATCAAGTGGATCATCTTCATCAATCCGCCGTTCGCCACGTCGAATAAAAGTGGTTTTTCCGGTGAAAGCAAAGCCAGCGTCAGCGATACCAAAGTCCGTCCGCTCATGCACGCGCAGGGTTTGGGCGAGGTTTCGCGTGAGCTGGCGGCGCAATTTCTTTTTCGCATCCGCAAGGAATTTGCTGATAAAGAGGCGCATCTTGGCCTGTTTTACAAAATCAAATACATCAATTCCAACAACGACCAGACGTTTCGTGACAAGGTTTTTCAATTCACCTTTGAAGACGGCTTTGTTTTTTCGTCGGGTCATTTCTCTGGCACGTCATCGGCGAATGCTTTTCCAGTTGGATTCCTCGTCTGGGATTTGGCGAAGCGCAAAAAACTGGAGGCTCAAAAGATTGAGGTCACGGTCATAAACGACGAACTAGAAAAAATTGGCCGGAAAGTTATTTCCGCCGAACATCGCGACAGATTTTTAAGCAAGTGGATTGAACGCCCGGAAGCCAACATTATTTTCCCGCCGTTTGGCAGTGCCATTGCGGTGAAAGGCGACAACACTGATGTTCGCGACCGCATCGCACCCGCATTTTTGGCTTCTCTGATGTGTAACGGCAACGACGTTCAGCATCACAACAATGTGGCGCTGTTGTCCGGGCCGTATGTCAGTGCCGGTGCGCTGTCCATCGTGCCGGAAAATTTCGAGCAGGCTATGATTGTCCACGCTGTCCGCAAGAACGTGAAGAAGACTTGGCTCAATGACCGCGACCAGTTTCTCGCGCCGGAATCCAAGCCGGGCATTGCTTTCATCCGGCGTTGCACGGTGTGGAATTTGTTCACTGATTCCAACAACACGGCATCGCTGCGGAACGTGCCTTACAAGGGCGAGACGTTTCAAATCGTAAATCACTTTTTCCCCTTCAAGGCCAGCGTCGTGAAGAAGTGGGAAGTTTCTGATTCGGACATCACGCGCTCGTTCAAACTGGATGAGGCCGACCGTTTCATGGCAACGTGGCTGGCGGAACAGAAACTGGATTCCAAGTGTGAGGAGTTATTGAAAGTTGCCCGCGAGGTCTACAAATCATTTTTCAAAAATTTCAAGCACCTGCCGACTTCAAAATACAAAGTTGCCCACTGGGATGCGGGTTGGTGGCAGATCAAGCGCTGCCTCGTCGAAGCCGGTTTGGAAGCAGAGCGGCTGAAAGAAATGGAAGGCATCAAGAAATTATTGGGCGCGGAAATAAACCAAGGGGCTTTGGACTTGGGGATAATCACTTCGGCCTGATTGCCAAAATTTTTGGGGCGCCGGTTCTCATTGAGGCCGGAGTAGTATCCAGTGTTCGGCTTCTTTTCTTTTCCCCCAATCATCCTCGCGATTCATCCTCATCGTCATCCTCAAGTTTTCGAGGATGAGCATGACGATGAGGATGAGTATGATTGAAATTTCCCGTCAGGCCTGTTAATTTTCGCGCCCATGTCCGCCCCGATCACCGCCGCTCCAGCGCCCAGCAAGGCGCAGGTTTTTCTGCGCCGGGCAGGTTCCACGCTCCTGCTGTGGACGGTCGTCATCGGGGCGATGTTCTCCTCCAATCCCGTGCTGTCGGACGGCGTGTGCGGACTCTTCATCACCGCGCTGGCGCTGGTCGGGTTGCTGGAATTTTACGGGCTGGCGGAGAACTGCAAGCTCGCGTGCTTCAAGTTCACTGGCGTTGTCAGTGGCGTGTTGCTGATGCTGGGAACGTTTGCGCATTTTCACGGCTGGCTGGGCATTAATGGCACACCGGCGCGCGTGAATGATTTTGAAACGGGCTTCCTCATCCTCTTCGTGCTCGGCCTGTGCGTCCGGCAATTTCTTTCCACGTCCGGCTTGTCTGGCATCACGGCCATTGCGGTGACGTTGTTTGGGCTGATGTATGTGCCGTGGCTGCTGAACTTCATCCAGAAAATTTTCTATTTCCCCGGCCTCAACGGCGATGGGAAATACTACGTCCTCTATTTTCTGCTCGTCACCAAGTTCAGCGACATGGGCGCGTATCTCGTCGGCTCGCTCATCGGCAAACACAAGATGATCCCGCGCATCAGTCCGGCGAAAACGTGGGAAGGTTTCGCGGGCGCGATTCTCGTCTCGACCGCTGCGAGTCTGGCGTTCTTCCATTTTTTTAGCGCGCACATGTTGGGGATGAATTCCATGCACGCAGTTATTCTTGGCGTGGTATTGAGCGTGGCGGCGGTTATCGGTGATTTGATTGAATCGCTTTTCAAACGCGAGGCGGGTGCGAAGGATTCGGGAAAACTTTTCCCCGGCATCGGCGGCATCCTCGACTTGCTGGACAGCCTGCTGTTCAATGCGCCCATCATGTATCTCTACCTGCGGCACGTCCTCACGCATCCTTGAACCACGAATGGATACGAAGCAACCTGAATTAAACTGCTGCAATCGGCGAAACGCAGAGACGCAGAGAACGCAAAGTAGCGCAGAGATTTTTTCCTGCTCTGCGGTTCTCCGCGTTCTCTGCGCCTCTGCGTTATTCGGATTTCGTTTTCCACCGCAAATTGCAAACCACAAATGAAGAACGTTGTTTTATTAGGCAGCACTGGCTCCATCGGCACGAGCACCGTGAAGGTGGCGGAAGATTTGCCTGACCAGATTCGCTTGATTGGCTTGGCTGCGGGCGGCAATTCTGAATTGCTCTTGGAGCAAACTCGTCGGCACAAGCCCGCCGTGATTTCCATCAACGACCCGGCGAAGGCGAAAGAACTTCAAAACACGCTCGGCGCTGCAACGCAAGTTCTCTGCGGCAACGAAGGTTTGCTGAAACTCGCGACGCTGCCGGAAGCGGACATCGTGTTGATCGCGATTGTTGGCACGGCGGGATTGCAGCCGGCGCTCGCTGCAATCCGCGCGGGCAAAGATATTGCGGTGGCGTCGAAAGAAATTTTGGTGATGGCGGGCGAAATCGTGATGAACGAGGCGCGCAAGCACGGCGTCCGCGTTCTTGCCGTGGACAGCGAGCACTCCGCGATTTTCCAATGCCTCGATGGCAAGCCGACTTCATCCGTTCGCCAGTTGTTGCTCACCGCGAGCGGCGGGCCGTTTCGTAGCAAGACGGACTGGCCGAAGGAAAAGTTTTCCGAAATCACCGTCGAACGTGCGCTCAAGCATCCTTCGTGGGTGATGGGCCGCAAGATCACGATTGATTCCGCGACGCTCTTCAACAAAGGGTTGGAGATGATCGAAGCGCGCTGGTTATTCGACATTGAGATGGCGCGCGTCGGCGTGGTCGT
>JAYVQV010000208.1:0-8565 GCA_043776855.1 Limisphaerales bacterium
CGGTCTTCGTCAATTTTTACGTCAACCATCTGACGAACACGCTCTCATCCGTCGCCATCACGAACCCGGTGGACGGAAAAACTTTCATCGCGCCCGCCACGATCACGCTCATCGCCGCCGCAAGCGACCCGGATGGCATCGCGCAGGTATTTTTTTATTACAGCAACTTTTCCACCGGCATCACGAACGTCCTCGCCGCGCCCTACACCACCACGCTCACCAACGTGGCAGCGGGCGACTACACATTTTCCGCGCGGGCATTTGATGGCAAAGGCGCACGCACTTGGAGCGCACCGGTGCGCGTGACCGTGCTGCCGTTCATCCCGCAGTTGAATATCCGGCGAGCCGACTCGGAGAACGTGACCGTGACGTGGCCGCTCGACACGGATGATTTTTATCTCGAAACCGCGCCGGATGCGACCGGCCCGTGGCTGCTCGCGCCGCAAGCGCAATTGTATTTGCCCAACGGCCAGTCGGCGACCATTCCCAAAGTTGACCAGCAATTTTTCCGGCTGATGCACCCGCAGTGACGTGGTGCAACTCGTCGCGCGGCAAAAAACGATGCCTGCGGAGCAGGCAGTAGTGGCACAGGCTTCCAGCCTGTGAGTTTTTGGTTTACGCCCTAGAGCGGGTTAAATAAAACCGTGGCCGTTTTTTGAGCGGGTTCTGAACGTCCGCGAGGTCTTGGACTGCGGTCCCGATACATCGGGACCGCTTTTCATCCGCACGGCTGGCGATGCCAAAGCGCCAGAGGGCTGGCGCACTCCAAGACGCTGCCGCGCCACGCGCCGCCAACCAGTCAATCTTGCGGTCACAATTTTAATTAAAGCGCTCTAGCAACCCACAGGCTGGAAGCCTGGGCCACTTACCTTCCGCCGCCTGACGCTGCGCTCGGCGGCGGGCTGGTCGCAGCGCGACCAGCACCACCAATCCGCCGAACTACGCCGACCGGCGTATGGCGCGGATTTCAAAACCATGTGAGACTGACGCCATGAAAATTCAGAGCTGGAAATTGAAAACCATTTTCGTCGTGCTATCGCTGGCACTGCTCGCGGCGTCCGCGCCGGCCATCACGCTCACCAACCCCGTCCTGTTCGTTACGCAGGTGCAAATGCCGCATGAGAACAACGGCAATGTCTCCAACACCTTCGTCTCGGTCGTCTCGGCGTTCGGCAACCACGTCGCGGACACGGAACACGCCGGGCGCGGCGGCGATCTATGGTTGCTGACGACGAACCTCGGCCTCGTCAACCTCACGCGCCGCGCGGGCTTCGGCACGAACGGCGTGCAGGACGGCGTCGGCATCGGTGTGCGCGACCCGGCGATTCATTGGCTGGGCAAGAAAGCCATCTTCAGCATGGTCGTCGGTGCGCCAACGAATTCTTCCGATGCGACAATTTTTTATTGGCAGCTTTACGAAGTGACGAATCTCACCGCCGTCATCGCGAACACGAACACCTTGCCCGTCATCGTCAAAGTTTCCAACCAGCCGGTGAATTACAACAACGTCAATCCAACTTACGCGACGGATGGCCGGATTATTTTCATGACCGACAAGCCCATCGCCGCCGCGTCGCAGATTTATCCGCAGCTTGAGGAGTATCGTGGCAAGCCAACCGTGACCGGCACTTACAGCCTCGACCCGGCGACCGGCGATTTGCGCGTGCTGAACCACACGCCGAGCGGCGCGTTCAATCCGTTCGTGGACAGCTTTGGCCGCGTGATCGAGACGCGCTGGGATCATCTCGTGCAGGACGCGAACGCCACGGACGACCGGCTCAATCTGAATTTCAACGGCGCATTCACTTTCAGCAGCGAGGCGACGAACGCGGCGACGATGCCCATCGTGGCGGAATTTTTTCCCGAGCCGCGCAACTACGACACGACCAACCGCATCGCGCTCGGCGTGAACGGCAACGCCTTCAATCTTTTCCTCCCGTGGATGTTGCCGGAAGCGGGCGGTGAGGAGGAGATCATCAACCACATGGGCCGGCACGAATTCACTTCCTCGGGCATGAGCAGTTCGTTTTTCGGCGACACCAATCTGCTTTCGTTTAACAACCTCACGACGCGCAATGCGGCGGGCGTCACGGCGGCGAATACGAATCTCATTGAAAGTATGTTTGAGATTGTCGAAGACCCGCGCACGAATGGAACTTATCTTGGCGTGGACTCGCCGGATTTTTCGGCGAACGCTGGCGCGCACGCTTCGGGCCGCATCATCGGCCTTGTCGGCCCGCCGTCGCTGAACCCGGACAGCATGACTTTTTTCTACCTTACCGGCGGCTCCGGCTTCAACTACCGCAACCCGCTGCCGATGTCCGACGGGAAATTAATTTCCGTCGTCACGCCCACGCCGGGAATTTTTGACACGAACCTCGGAACGGCCACATTCCCGAAATCGTCTTTCAATTACCGGCTGATGCTGCTGACGAACAGCGCCGCCAGTTCGCTTTTCACCACGAACCAGTTTCTCATCACAAGCCAGTTGTCGAACAATGCCGTGTATTGGAGCGGCACCACGCGTGTGACGCACACGAACGCGCTGTGGGAATTGCAACCGGTGGAAGTTCGCGCGCGCTTCGTGCCGACGCCGTGGAATCCCGGCGTCGCCAGCATCGAGCAAAATGTTTTCGCGGCGATGAACGTGGACATGGCTACGTTCCAGGCCGACCTCGCGAACCGCAACCTCGCGCTCGTCGTCAGCCGCAACGTCACCGCGCGCGACGGCAACGACAAGCAGCAGCCCTATAATTTGCGCGTTCCCGGCGGCTCCAATTCCATCGCCAACAGCGGGAAAGTTTATGACATCACGCACCTGCAATACTTGCAGGCGGATTTTCTGCGCGGCTACACCAACGGCCCGACCGGCAGCGCTGTGCCTGGCCGCCGCGTGCTGGCCACGGCGATGCACGACGCGGCGGCGTTCAATTATCCCAGTTCAAAATCCGCGCCCCCGATTGGCGGGACCGAACTGATGGCCGACGGTTCGCAGGCGACCATCGTGCCCGCGAACCGCGCGGTGACGTGGCAGCTCACTGGCACGAACAGCAACGACAGCGTGGTGAAGGAGCGTTACTGGATCACGTTCCGCCCCGGCGAAGTGCGGACGTGCGCGAACTGCCACGGCATCAACATCGGTGACCAGCTTGGCCGTCCCGCGCCGACGAACGCGCCGCTCGCGCTGCAAAAGCTCCTGCAATTCTGGAAGACAAATTCTGCGAACGCCTACACGCTCACGGTGAGCAACGGCAGTGGCGGTGGAAATTTCGGTGCGGGTTCCATCCTCGCACTCATCGCGAGCAACCCGCCGAGTGGGAAAATTTTTGCGGGCTGGAGCGGGGCAGGGGTGAGCAACGCCGCCGCGACGACGACCTTGTTTATCATGCCCACGAACAGTGCGACGGTGACAGCGGTGTTCACCAATTTGCCGCCGCCGGTGTTCGGCAATTTTCAATTCGCCATCGGTGCCAGCAATCTCACGCTCTCGGCGTCGGCGCTGCCGAACCAGCTTTGGATTCTGCAAAGCTCCGCCGATTTGCTGACGTGGCAGGATGTGGTGACGAATCTTTCGACGGGTGGTGGATTGGTGCAATTCACGAACGCCATCGGCAATGCGTCGCAGAAGTTTTACCGCCTCAAGTCGCCGTGAGAATCGGCTGACCAGTCAGATGAGTGCTTTGAGTCGTTGCGAAACTTGCGCGAGCGCCGGTTCGGGCAGCGAGCCGATAAATTTGTCCGGCGAAATCACCAGCGCCGGACATTGTTTAGAGCGGTTTAATTAAAACTGTAGCCGAAAGATTGGCGGGCGGCTGGGACTGGCGCGGCAGCGTCTTGGACTGCGCCAGCCCTCTGGCGCTTTGGCCTCGTCAGCCCTGCGAATGAAAAGCGGTCCCGATGTATCGGGACCGCAGTCCAAAACCTCGCGGCGGTTCATGGCTCGCTCAAAAAACGACCACGGCTTTATTTAATCCGCCCTAGCGCTGCGCAAGTCGGTGAAGGGAAACGGAACGAGAACGACCTCACCGCGTTTATAGTGTGTCGTAGATGGCATCTTCGGGGTTGTCCCAGAATTGAAAGGCGGGTTCCGCGAGGCGCGACCACGCGAGATCTTCCGTGGAAATTTTCAGATGTCCCGGCAATCTTTCCAGCAGCTCGATCTGCTCCTTCACATCGAGCTTGTCTATGGCTTCGCTGATTTCTAGGACGGAACTCATGGGCTGAAATTAGTGGCGATGGCGGATGAAACCGACGCGGTCAATCCTCATCAAACTTCCGCTGCACGAGCGCTTCGAGTTCGGTGATGGCGGCGGAGGCATCGGCACCTTTGACGTGCAGGGTGAGTTTGCTGCCGGGACCGGCGGCGAGCATCATCAGGCCGATGATGCTCTTGCCATTAATTTTTTCGCCGTCCTTTTCCACGAAGATGTCGCTGCCGAAACGGTTGGCTACTTTAACGAACATGGCTGCCGGCCGGGCGTGGATGCCGGACTTGTTGACGATGGTGATTTCCTTGGTGAGGAATTCTCCATCAGGAAGTTTTTTGGCGCTCATGCTTTTGCTCACGAAAAAGTTAGTCTCTGCGCGCGGATTGCGCCAATGGAATTTTCAGCTTTCCGTCACCGGCTTCGGCACCACGGGGTTCGCCGCCATTTGCGCGAGGATGCGGTTGTTCAATTCCTCCGCCGCGTTGTAGCCGGACTTGCGGAGCTTGACCTGGAACGCCGCGACTTCGATGAGCCGCGCGATGTCGCGCCCGGGACGCACGGGGATGACGACGTGCGGGATGTCCACGTCGAGAACTTTGACGTATTCCATTTCCATGCCGAGGCGATCCACGTCCTTCACGTCCTCCCACGATTTGAGCGAGACGATGAGGTCCAGGCTTTTTTCTTTGCGGATGGCGCGCACGCCGAACATCTGCGCGACGTTGATGATGCCGATGCCGCGCACTTCCATGTGGTCGCGCGTGAGTTCGGAACTGGTGCAGAGAACCTGCCGTCCGTCCACGAGCACGGCTTTCACGACGTCGTCGGCCACGAGGCTGTAGCCGCGTTCGATGAGCGCGAGGACGGCCTCGCTTTTGCCAATGCCGCTTTCGCCACGGATGATGACGCCGACGCCGAGGATGTCCACCATGCAGCCGTGTTCGCTGGTGCGCGGGGCGAATTTCATTTCCAGATCAATCGTCGCCTTGTTGATGAACTTCATCGTGACAAGCGGCGTCTGGAAAATCGGCACGCCCACCTGCGCGGCGGCGGCGAGAAATTCCTTGTCCGGCTTGAGATTGCGGCTGAAGACGACGCAGGGAATCTTGTAGGCGAACAGATAGGCGTAACGTGATTCACGCTGTTCCTTGGTCTGCTCGCGCAGGTAAAAAACTTCCGCATGACCCATCACCTGCATTCGTTTGTAGGCGAAGTAGCGCGTGAAGCCGCTCAACGCGAGGCCGGGGCGGTTCACCGTCGGTTCGCGGATGGTGCGGTCAAGGCCGTCCTCGCCCGCGAGCAGTTTCATTTCGAGCGTGTCGCCGTGCTCCTTGAAAAATTGTCCGACAGTGACGGTTTGGCGTTCCATAAATTTTTAAGCGTTAAAAATAAAATTAAAAGTTCACTGGGCAAACTGAACGCAGCCCCAAGAGCAACGGCCACCCCGCCGGTGGAGTTTCTCGCGCTGCGAGAAACTCTGCCTGCGAAGCAGGCATCAGGGACGCCGCCAACCCCAGCATCGCCACGTCCAACCTTGCCATCGCCTGACGCTGCGCTCGGCGATGAAGTTTTCGCCGCGCGAAAACTGCCACCATTAAAACTGCCGCCATCGTCACAGATTAAATTCCGGCCCCAGATAAATCTCCCGCGCCTTCGGATCGTTCGCGAGAAATTCCGCGCTGCCTTCCACCAGCACCTGGCCTTTGTGGATGATGTAGCCGCGGTCAATCAGCTTGAGCGTCTCGCGCACATTGTGGTCGGTGATCAAAATGCCAAGGCCGCGCTCTTTCAGTCGGCGCACAATTTTTTGCACTTCATAAACCGCAATCGGATCAATGCCGCTGAACGGTTCATCGAGCAAAAGTAATTTCGGACTCGTGACCAGCGCGCGGGTGATTTCCAGCCGCCGTTTCTCCCCACCGCTCAATTGATACGCCTTGCTCTTGCGGATGGGCGTGAGGTCGAGTTCTTCCAGCAAGTATTTCAGCCGCACCGCCTGCTCGGCGCGCGAGAGCTTGCACGTCTCCAGAATTGCCAGAATATTTTCCTCCACCGTCAGCTTGCGAAACACGGATGGCTCCTGCGTGAGATAACCGATGCCCAGCCGCGCGCGCAGGTGCATCGGCATCGTGGTGATGTCGTGCTCTTGAAAAGTCACGCGGCCCTCATCCGGCTTCACCACGCCGACGACCATGTTGAACGTCGTCGTTTTGCCGGCGCCGTTCGGGCCGAGCAGCCCGACGATTTCGCCCGCGCCCACGCCGATGGAAACGCCGTTCACCACGCGCCGCCCGCGATACTCCTTCGCGAGTCCGTCGGTCGTGAGCAGAATGTTTTCCGCCACGCCCACGTTGCCGGGCGAGTTCGTTTCAAAATCAGGACTGCCTTGGGTTTCGCTCATGCGGGTCAAAGTTTCAACGGCGAAGAACCGTTCGTGTCGGTCAGGCTTTGCTTAAGTTTGATGTGGTAATCTGTGAAAATAAAACGACCGGCAACCCGATCCCAGACCAGCGGCTCGCTGGTGATGGTCGCCTGGTCGGTGTCCACCAGCGGCGGCTGTTCCGGCAGGCCGGTGAAGGTGATGGTTTCGTTCGTCACCGAACCCACCACGCTGTAGCTGTAAACCGCCAGGGCAGCGGTGACGTGATACTTCTGGGTGCTGTTTTTTTCGTCCGCGAAACTAATCACCACGTTCGTTTCAGCGGTGAGATGGCTCAAATGTTTTTTTTCTTCCGGCACATCCACCGTCAGCCGTTCGCAGGTCAAAGTGATTTTAGGATCCACCACGCGCACGTTGCCCATAAAAACCTGCTCGCGCGTGTTGTTGTCGTAGTAGCCGGTCTTGGACCAGATATCCGTCTTCGCTCCCGGCGCAATTTTTGGCAAGGCTGTGTTAGTCTGCGCCCAGCCCGCTCCGGCGCAAACTGCCAGCGATAAAATTAAGATTGTTTTCATGGTTTCAAAAATTGAGTTTCAAATACCGCGTGGACATTGTTTGAGAGCATCAGGGACATCGCATTCGTTTGCCACACGATCTGAAAGCCGTCGCTGTCCACATGAACGCGTCCATCACCGGATATGATTTGCAGATGGCCGGGTGAACGCGCCGTGCTGGCCTGCACGGCAATGGTGCAGGTCTCGGCCTGGGCCGAAATTTGCGGCGCACCATTGGTCTTGAATGTTTCCAGGTGAAATTGTTTTACCTCCAGCAGTCCGCCGGTGATCGGCTGCGCCTCCGCCCCGGAAAGCCGCGCCCGGATCTGGTCGCCCGGTGTCTCGTAATAAATGTCCGTGGAAAAATCCTGCGCGTGGCCGATGGGCGGCAGCGATTGCGCGCGGTTGCGCCCGGCGACGATGCAAAAAATCGCCAACGTCACCACGCACCAGAATATTTTTCCGCCGGATTTCATTCGGAATATTTTTCCACAAACTGCGTCCACTTGCCCTGCGCCCGCAAAATCAATTCAATCGCCTCGCGCACCGCCCCGCGACCACCGGCGGCTTTGGTGACGTAGTGCGCCGCTGCCTTGGCTTCCGCCACGCCATCGCCAACCGCGATGGCCAATCCTGCGCGCTTCAACGGGCCGAGGTCAATGATATCGTCTCCGACAAAACAAACGTTCGTCCAGTTCAAACTTTCCTGCTGCAACAAACTCTCAATCGCCGCCGTCTTGCTCGTCGCGTCGCCCTGTTGCACGAGAAAATCAATCTTCAACTCATCCGCCCGCAGCTTGGTCGCGAGCGAGGGCCGCGCGGAAACCCAGCCGACTTTCAACCCCGCGCGCCGCGCGAGCACGAGACCGAGGCCATCGCGGATGTTGAAGCGTTTGAATTCTTTTTCCGCGCCGATGAAAATGGAGCCGTCGGTCAACACACCATCCACGTCGGTGAGGAATAGTTTGATTCGTTTGGCACGCTGGCGGAGGGCGGTGGAAATTTTTGCGGGCATGAAATTCAAAGTGCCGAAATAAATTCTTCCGCAGAAATTCCCGCTTGCCGAAGAACGCCCGCAAGCGTTCCGACTTTCACTTCGCGGTGATTTGGAACCACGCAGCCGGATGCGCCGCGCTGACGGGCAATTTCAAAACCGAGCCGTTGCAAAGCCTTCACGATTTCCGCACCGGAAATGCGCGGCAATTTAGGCATGGGCCGGAATTTCAAACGTGGTCAGCAACGCCTGTCCCGATTGTTTCAGCGGGAATTCTTCCAGATAAAGTTCCGTGGCTTCGCGCAGGTTGCTGATGGCTTCCGGCACCGATTCGCCCTGCGTGGTGGAACCTGTTTCGGGATTGAAGGCGGTGAAACCGCCCTCCTCGGCTGGAATCAAAACAGCGGTAAGCGTCATGCAATCAATCTG
>JAYVQV010000209.1:0-8546 GCA_043776855.1 Limisphaerales bacterium
TCCGAGGGGAGAGGGAAGCCGCTGCGGTCAGCGCGGGCATGAAAAAAGTTTTCGCCGGGCGCGCGGGCGTCTGTTATTTTTCCGGGCGAATTATTTGCCATGCCCGAACCCGTCAGCCTTTACGTCATCGCCTACAACGAGGCGCACAATCTGCGCGCCGTGCTGCCCACCGTCGGCTGGGCGGATGAAGTGGTCGTGGTGGATTCCTTCAGCACGGACGACACCGCCGCCGTCTGCGCGGAATTTGGCGCGCGCCATGTGAACGTGAAATTTGAAGGCTTCGGCAAACTGCGGAACGACGCGCTCGCCCTGCTGAAACACGACTGGGTCGTGAGCATTGATTCCGACGAACGCAGCACGCCGGAGTTTGCCGCCGAAGTTCGCCGCACGCTCGCCGCGCCCGCGCACGCCGCGTATTTTGTCCCGCGCCGCAACACTTTTCTCGGCCACCCCGTGAACCATTGCGGGATGTATCCCGACTACCGCCAGCCTCAGGTCTTTGACCGTCGCCGGTTCAAATATCGCGCCGATGCCGTGCATGAAAGTTTTCTCTGCGAAGGCAGCGTGGGCTATTTCAAAAACTTTGTCTGGCAACATCCGTGGCCGACGCTCGACGTGATTTTCGCCAAGGGCAACCGCTATTCCACGCTGATGGCGCAATACCGTTTTGAAAAAGGCAAACGCGCCGGCCTCGCGCAACTGCTGTTCAACCCGCCCGCTGCGTTCGTCAAAAAATTTTTCATCGAGCAGGGTTTCCGCGACGGGATGCACGGCTTTTTGATCTCGGCGCAGCACGCGTATTACACCTTTCAGAAATACGCCAAGCTCTGGGAACTGGGGCAAAAAACGAAACGCCCATGAAGCCCGCTGTCTCGCTCGTCATCAGCACTTACAACCAGCCGGCGGTGCTCGCCAAGGCTTTCGCCGGCGTGGCGCGGCAGACGCAAATGCCGCTGGAGATTTTAATTTCTGACGACGGCTCGGATGAACCCACGCGCGAACTGGTGAAAAATTTCGCCGCCCGTTCGCCCGTTCCCGTCCAGCACATCTGGCAGCCGCACGATGGCTTCCGCAAAACCATCATCCTCAATAAAACCGTCGCAGCGGCGAAAGGTGACTACCTGATTTTCACGGATGGCGACTGCGTGCCGCATCCGCAGTTTGTGGCCGACCACGCGGCGCTGGCGGAAAAAAATTTCTGGGTGCAAGGCCGCCGTTGTTTTGTGCGCGAGGAATTCGTGCCGGAGTTTTCAGCGGAAAAAATTCCCGCGCTAGGCTGGATGCTTTCCGGCAAGATTACCGGCGCGGCCAAAGGCATTCGCCTGCCGTTCGCGCTGGTGCAGCGCGACACGAAACAGCGCGGCATCATCGGCTGCAACATGGCGTTCTGGCGCGATGATCTCGTGGCGGTGAACGGCTTTGACGAGGACTACACCGGCTGGGGCACGGGCGAAGATTCGGACATCGGCACACGCGTCTATCATCTGGGGCGGCAGCGGAAATTTGTCTATGGCCACGCCATCACGTTTCACCTGAATCATCCGCCGGCACCGCGCGGTCATCACGCCGCGAGCCTCGCGCGGCTGGCGGAAACCATCGCGAGCCGGAAAATTACCTGCGCCAACGGCCTCAACCGCCATCAGCGCCCATCCGCCGGGCAGGCGCACTGAAATTTTTAGACCGGATGTTATTTTTCCTTCACATTTCCAAGACCGCCGGCAGCACATTCCAATTCATTCTCGAAAACAGCCTCGGCCTGTCGCACTGCCACCTCGGCCATCTGCGCCGGCCGGTGCTGGATCAGCGGGACGTGGATTTCGCCGCCAAGTTTTTTCCGGGCCGCAAGAGCATCGCCGGCGAAAACCTGGTTGACCCGCTGCGGTTTTCGGTGCCGGATCCGTTTTACATGACCTTCGTGCGGGAGCCGGTGGCGCGCGTTTTTTCGCACTATCAGGACGATGTGCGGCGCGGCGGCAAGACCATCACCTTCGAGCAAATGCTGGCGACGGACGGGGTGCTGGAAAATTTTCAAGTGAAGTGCCTGGCGGGTCGTGCCGACCTGGGGCGCGCCAAACAAGTGCTGGAAAAATTTAATTTCGTGGGTCTCACGGAAAAGTTTGATCTCTCGCTCCATGTTCTGGGCAAGCTCTGTCCCGTCAAACTCAATCTGAATTACAACCGCAAGGTTACGGCCAAGGACAACACCATCAAAAACGCCCTCGCCGCCGACCCGCGCATCGTGGACATGGTGCGGGAGAAAAACCAGCTCGACCTGGCGCTCTATGATTTTGCCGCGCAGGAAATTTTTCCGAAGTTCTGCGCGCAGGCCGGATTTTCGCCGACGGACAAAGTGGCGTCATTCGATCGTTATCCCGGTGAATTGCATCCGTGGTTCCTGTTGCACCGCTTTTACAACATGGTGATTTTCCGGCAAAGCGGCAAGCTCTACGAGCGTCGCCGCGTCCGCGAAGCGTTGCGTTAGCTGACGAGCTGGTAATGTTTCTTGCCAAACCGGAAGCCAAAGGTTCTTTCCAGCCACATCATCCGCCGGTGTTTTTTTTCACGCGACGTGAGCTGGTGCTGCGGGTCGGCCTGAAACATTCCTTCCGCCGCCGGCAGCCAGTCCTGCACAATTTGGGGATGCCTGCCGGTGAACGGCTGCAAAACGGCCGCGTCAATTTTGGCATAGTCCGTCTGGGCCGGCGGCGAATCGTTCCAGTATTTTTGCACGCACGCGGATTTCAAATTCATCTGCGCCTCGCTCCGCACCCAGCCGTAATGATAAATCGTCGCGCCGGTGTGCGCGGCGCGCGGGTAGCGGGATTTTTTGTGGCCGTCCACCACGTTGAAGAACAGCGCCTCGCTCGACCACGCGGGAATCGTGTTGCGCAAAATCCGCACTTCGCTGCGATACCAGGCGGGCGAACACGCGACCGTATTTTTGTTTCCGTAAAAATGGAGGTAGTCAAACGCCAGCGCCTCCACGCGTTCGTCATCCAGGTATTTTTCCATCGTCGCGCGGATTTTCGGCAAATCATTTTCATGCAGCACTTCGTCCGCTTCGAGATAAAACGCCCAGTCGCCGGTGCAGTTGAAGAGGGCGATGGATTTTTGCTGGCCATAGACGAAGCCGCCCACGCTGTAGTCGCCGCGCATTTTCTCATTCCACTGCGTCGGGATGATTTTGATTTTCGGATCGCCGATGGCGCGCACCAATTTTTCCGTGTCGTCCGCGCACGGGCCGAGCGCGATGATGAATTCATCCACGAGCGGCAGCAGCGAACGGATGGACGCGATGAACGGATAGCCGAGCTTCTGGCCGTGGCGCAGGAAGGTGAACCCGCTGATGGTCATGGCTTGGCCGCGAGCAGCGAGGTGCGCTTGATGAACACCGCGTCGCCGCCTTTTTGCACGCCCTCCATGTAGCCGAAGCCGAGGAAGCCGCGGAACATGAAACCCAGCTCGCCCAGCTCTTGGATGAACTGGCCCAAGTTCGGCAGCTCGGATACGTCCTCCGTAAAAATCACCTCCACGATGACCGCTGTGGCGCGGCGCAGCAATTCCCGGCCACCGCGCACGACTTCGAGGTCGTAGCCTTCCGTGTCAATCTTCACGAGAATTGCGCCGCGCAATTCCAGCTTCGCCGCCACGCGATCCAGGGTTTCAACTTCGATGGAAACTTCGGAACCGGTCTCCTGGCCAAAACGTCCGGGGCGGAGTGACGAGCCGCCGCTATTTTTATGGTTCCACCACATCGTCGTCTGGCCGGGCGCGCTGCCGATCGCGAGGTTGAAGGTTTTGACCGCGCCGTTTTGCGTGGCCGCGTAGGCCGCAAGTTTGGCGTAAGTGGCCGGCACCGGCTCGAAGCTGTAAATCTGCGCCCCGGGAAACAGCTTCCGGTAGGTGCGCGCCATCTTGCCCACGTTGCCGCCCACATCGAAGACCGTGCCGATGGGCAGGTCGCGCACGCCCGCCAGCCGCGCGCGACATTCGGCGTAGTCAAAAACGGGTTTCAAGCCAAGCCGCAGGCGGAGAAATTTCTTGATGGGTTTGGGCAAAGTCACGGAGGCAATAATGGTTCGGCCTTGCCCGTTGTCAACCAAACAACCCGCCGAACTTGCGAACGCTGCCGCCGCCCGCTTCAGTCGCCAAACAATTTTTTCAACTGCGCCCGCGCCGCTTCTTCGCGGGAAAGTTTTACCTCCTTTGTCACGGCGAGACGGCGGGCAAATTCAAAATACTCGCAGAAATTTCCCAAGGCCTTGTCCGTCACCAAATCCGCGCGGCGCTCGCGGCATTGCTCCGCCACGTTGCGGTCGTAGCTCTGGCAGTTCAGGCACGCGCGCAAATCCGCGCGGCATTTCATGCAGACCTCGCCGCGACCGGGATTCCCGGCGAGCGTCCACGGTTCGCCGCAGTTGTGGCAATGGCGCGTCATAGTCATTTACGATTCGTGATTTACGATTTACGATTTCGCCCGATTCCGCAAACCCATTCTGCCGATGAAAAAAACTTTAGCTCCGCTCTTCTGGTTCGCCCTCGCGCTGCTCGGCGCGTTTGCCTACGCCGTGCTCGCGTTCCGGCGCGGCGAGCCGGTGAACTCCGCCTACCTCCTCATCGCCGCGCTCTGCACCTACACCATCGGCTACCGTTTTTATTCCAAGTGGATCGCCGCGCGTGTGCTGATGCTGAACGACCGCCGCATGACGCCGTGCGAAGTGCATGACGACGGCAAAGATTTTGTCCGCACGAACAAATGGATCGTGTTCGGCCATCACTTCGCGGCCATCTCCGGGCCGGGGCCGCTCGTCGGGCCGGTGCTCGCGGCGCAGTTCGGTTATCTGCCCGGCGCGTTGTGGATTCTGATTGGCGTGGTGCTGGGCGGCGCAGTGCAGGATTTTGTAATTCTTTTTGCGTCGTTGCGGCGCGATGGCAAATCGCTCGGGCAAATGGTGAAGGAAGAATTAAATTCCACCGCCGGCTTCATCGCCACCATCGCGATTCTCGCCATCATGGTGATTCTCCTCGCGGTGCTGGCGCTCGTCGTCGTGAAGGCGCTGGCGGAAAGTCCGTGGGGCATTTTCACCGTGGGCGCGACCATTCCCATCGCGATGTTCATGGGCGGCTACATGAGATTTTGGCGCGTGGGAAAAGTTCTGGAGGCGTCGGCCATCGGCGCAGTCCTGCTGTTGCTCGCCGTCTGGGGCGGAAAATTGGTTTATGGAAATGAGGTCTGGGCGAAAGCCCTGACGTTCGGCGCGGAACCGCTCGCGTGGGGCATCATCGGCTACGGCCTCGCGGCGAGCGTGCTGCCGGTGTGGCTGCTGCTCGCGCCGCGCGATTACTTGAGCACGTTCATGAAGCTCGGAACCATCGGCGCGCTGGCGGTGGGAATTTTATTGGTGCTGCCGGATTTGCAGATGCCCGCGCTGACGACGTTCGTGGACGGCAGCGGCCTCGTGGTGCCGGGAAAATTATTTCCGTTCTGCTTCATCACCATCGCGTGCGGAGCCATCAGCGGATTTCACACGCTCATCGCGAGCGGCACGACGCCAAAAATGTTGACGCGCGAAGCTTACGCGCGGCCCATCGGCTACGGCGCAATGTGCCTCGAATCGCTCGTCGCCATCATGGCGCTCGTCGCCGCCTGCACGCTGGAGCCGGGAATTTATCTGGGGATGAATGTGAAAGGCACACCCACAGAAGTGGCGCAAAAAGTCAGCGCCACCAAAGCCACCTGGGTAGGCGAGGCGAAAATTTGGTATGACCCCGACCCGTCGCTTTCCGCTTCCTCAAGGACGATAACCAATGTGCCAATCAGTTTGCTGGCGGCGGAAATCGCCCGCATCGAAGCGACTCCAAAGCCGATGACTCGCGTAGAATATAGCGATGTTCCGATTGTGGTTTCAGAATCAAAGATGACGGAACTCGCGGCAGAAGTGGGAGAAAAAACGCTTTATGGCCGCACCGGCGGCGCGGCGACGCTCGCGGTGGGCATGGCGCAAATTTTTTCCAACGTCACGCACGGCAAGTGGCTCGACCTCTGGTATCACTTCGCAATCATGTTCGAGGCGTTGTTTATTTTGACGACGCTCGACGCCGGGACGCGCGTGGGCCGCTACATTTTGCAGGACGGCCTCGGCCACCTTTGGAAACCGCTCGGCAACACAAAAAATTTCGGCGCAAATTTTCTGGCGAGTTTTTTGATGGTGTGCGCGTGGGGCTGCTTTCTCATCCAAGGCGTGCGCGATCCGCTCGGCGGCATCAACTCGCTCTGGCCGCTGTTCGGCATCGCCAACCAGATGCTCGCCGCCATCGGCCTCTGTCTGGCAACGACAATAATTTTGAAGATGGCGCTCGGAGCGCCGAGCACCCGCTCGGCTCGAAGCGAAGACCAGCAACGCGCCGAGCAGGTGCTCGGCGCTCCACAGCGTTCGCCGCTGCTCGCGTTGATCACGCTCGTGCCGCTCGTCTGGCTGCTCTCGGTCACGTTCACGGCGGGCGTGGAAAAAATCTGGCACCCCGATCCGCGCATCGGGTTTCTGGCGCAGGCCAGCGCGCTCAAAGAAAAAATAAATTCGCCCGGCACCACCGCGCAATCCGCCGACCACAAATGGCTCGCGGAAAAAGCCGCGCAGCTTCCTGCCTGGAAAACCCAGCGGCGCAATAATCTTCTGGACGCGGGCGTGGCGGGAACTTTTCTCGTGCTGGTGTCCGTGGTCATCCTCATCAGCGTCCGCGAATGGTTTTTGCTTTTGACCCGACGCAAGCCCGCCGTGCTGCGCGAGACGGAGCCGCAATGGCTGCCCGACTACGCGCTGAAGGAATCCGGCCCGAACTGGCGCAGCGCGGCGGGCGCGGCGGCCATCGCGCTCGGCATGGCGAAAGAGCTTTCCGGCGAAACGCAGTTCGAGCGCGCAAAGCAAAACATCTGCGCCTGCGAACAGCAGAACGAAAAGAAAATTTTCGTGCAGGTCACGGATGAAAAGTTCAAAGGCGTGCGGCGTTGTTGCTGAAGTCCGGCAGAATTTTTTGGGCAGTGTCCTAATTTCCGGGGCGCGGCATTTATGCCGCTTCAACGTGGATTGAACCCGAATTCCGAAGTCGGGTAGCGGCAGGCATCCTGCCTGCCGTAGAGGGCGGCTTCCAGCCGCCCGGATAGGGCGTGGATTTGAAAAAGGGTTGGGGATTTTTTCCAGCGCCCGATGATGAGCGACGTTTTTTCCGCCGGGCTGGAAGCCACGGCTCTACGGCAGGCAGGATGCCCGCCGCTACATCGCCACTCGCCGACCGCACCTTGGTTTCAACTTCAGTGTTCGGATTGAAATGAGGGCGTTGAAGCGGGCTGAAGCCCGCGCCCCGAAAACAAATTAGGGCAGAATTTTTTTGTCCCCTCTTTCGTGGGTTTCGTGTATTTCGTGGTTGAAGAAAATGAAACTAGGAATCTACGGCGGCTCGTTCGACCCGGTTCACCTCGGCCATCTGCTCGTTGCGCAGGCGGCGGTGGAAGAACTGGGGCTGGATAAAATTTTCTTCGTCCCCGCCGCGCAGTCGCCGTTCAAGCCGGACAGCCAGCCTGCACCCGACGCCGTGCGGTTGCAACTGCTTCGCCTCGCGCTTGCGGGAAAAACCAACTGCGAGATTGACGAACAGGAAATCCAACGCAGCGGAACGTCCTACACGATTGACACGTTGCGCGATTACGCAAAACGTTTTCCCGGCGCGGAACTGTTTTACCTCATCGGCGCGGACAACGTGGCGAAGCTCACCGAGTGGCGCGAGGCGATGGAACTGGCGCGGCTCGCGGAGTTCATCGTCGTGCCGCGTCCCGGCGGGGCGACGGCTAATTTCACCGCGCCGTTTCGCGGACGTGTGCTGAAAGGTTTTCCCTTCGGCGTTTCCTCCTCGCAAATCCGCGCGCGTGTGAAAAAAAATCTCTCGGTTGAAAACCTCGTCCCACCCGCCGTGGCGGAGGCGATCCGCGCGGCGAAACTTTATTCCTGATTTTTTAACCACAGATGGACACGGATAAACACAGATGAAGACGGAACGCGGAGACGCAGAGAACGCAAAGAGGCGCAGAGGAAATTTTTAGCCGCAAGCCTCCGCGTGCTTTGCGCCTCGGTGTTTTATCTGTGTCCATCGGTGTCCATCTGTGGTTAAATCTCCCCGGTAATTATGGATTCCAAAAAACTGGCGCTGCTCTGCCGCGATTTCGCAGACAATAAAAAAGCCGAAGACATCGTCGTGCTCAACGTGGCGAAGCTGTCGAGCGTGACGGATTATTTCGTCATCGTCACCGGCACCAGCCAACCGCACCTGCGCGCCATTGTGGAAGAAATCATCTCCCAACTGCGCGATGAACACGACCTGCGCCCCGCGCGCATGGACGGCATGACTTCTGGCAACTGGGTGGTCTTGGATTATTTCGATGTCATCGTCCACGTCATGCACACGGAAGCCCGCACGCGCTACGACCTCGAAGGTTTGTGGAACGATGCCAAGCCCGTGAAGCCCGCCGCCAAAGCGCGCAAGAAAAAAACTCC
>JAYVQV010000210.1:0-8536 GCA_043776855.1 Limisphaerales bacterium
CTGTTCGTTCAACATGGCTGCCTCCCTAATGCGCGCTGGGCGGCGGCTCGAAACGTAGCGCAGACTGGCAGTCTGCTGTGTCGCAGGTTGGCAACCTGCGGGGCGTTGAAATAATTGACGCGCAAAAAATATCCACGCCTGCCGACTGCCAGTCGGCGAAACAGCAGACTGCCAGTCTGCGTTACGAGCAACGGCGTCAACATGGCTGCCTCCCGGCGCGTTTGGTTTCGATGCATTCACGCAGTTGCTGGCGCACGCGGAAGAGCGAGACGCGCACCCAGACGAGACTGCGCTTGAGTTTGGCCGCGATGGTTTCGGTGGAGTGGTCATCGCGATATTTGAGCGTGATAAGTTCGCGCAGCGGGCCGTCCAGTTGCGCGAGGCAATCGTGCAGATGTTCGGCCTCGGCGGACGGCGCGGTTTCGGCGGCGGAAGATTCCCACTCGGCGAGTTGCCACGCGGTGAATTTTTCTTGGTTCACCTGTTCGCGGGCGAAGCGTTGCACCTCGGCCCGCAAAAGATTCCAGGCGATGGCCCGCACCCACGCGCGGAACGACGTGCCGGGCTGGAACTCGTTCAAGTGACGGAACGCGAAAACGAAAGTGTCGTGCGCGAGTTCATCCACGAGTTGCGGCACGGGCGCTTTGAGCGCGAGGAAAGTGCGGACGTGCGGCAGATGCGCATCGAGCAGCGCGGCGAAGGCGTCGTGGTCGCCGGCCTGCGCGGCGCGGACGAGGCCGACTTCGGCAACGGAGTTGTCGGGTTGGTTGGACACTTCATCTGTAGAATAACGAAAGAGCGGCTCGGTGTTACAAGAATTTGAATTGGTCGTTGGAATCGGGTGCATCTCGACACTGTCCCTACCTGCGGCCCAGACGGGTTCGTCCTCGTCCTCGAAACCGCACCAACACCAGCGAGGACGAGGACGAGGACGAGGAGGATTGCCCAGGACAGTGTCAAGCTGCACCCGTTGGAATCTGGCTGGCTACAGACGACGAGGCGTTGATCAACTACGCCAAGCCCATCGTGGCCGAACTGCGCGCGAACATGGTGCGCGTGGATTCGGACTTCAGCGCCACACCGTTCAAGGCGAAAATTTCCAACGCGGAATAGGAGTAAAGTTTCACGTCTCCTCACGTCGGCGGCTACGGCTGGTCACCCGCCTTCGCTGCGCTACGGCGCGCAACCGAAGGCGGAAGTCATCGCAAAAAATTCTGGCGAGCATCAAAGCGCGGCGTTAAGCAGTCCTCCAGCGCGGGAAAGTTTTTCCGGCGACGCCAGACGGTGAGGCAGAGAATTATCCCGCAGATTTTTGGTGAGATTCGCCGGGCTTCTCGCGGATAATACTTTGAAGCTTATGCCACGAACGGCGACCGACGATTCTCTGATGACCCGACGCACTCTGCTGTCGCGCCTGCGCGACGTGGGCGACGACGCGGGGTGGCGGGAGTTTTTCGACACTTACTGGCGGTTCATTTACAACGTCGCCCGCAAGGCTGGCTTGTCGGAGGCGGACGCGCAGGATCTCGTTCAGAATGTGCTGGTGAGTCTCACGAAAAAAATGCCGGGCTTCCATTACGATCCGGCGCGCGGAAAGTTCAAGGCCTTCCTCATGCTGGTGGTGCGCTCGCGGCTCGCGGAGTTCTGGCGCAACGGCGCGCAGGCGCGCGAACGCACGGTGCCGTTGAATCCAGAAGCCGTGGACAATGCTTCAGCGCCGGCGGACCTGGAGCTGGTGTGGGATGAGGAATGGCGTCGCACCATGAGGGAAACCGCGCTGGAACGGGTGCAGCAGCAGGTGAGCGCGCGGCAGTTTCTGATCTTCGACCTCGCCATTGTCCGGCAGCGCCCCGTCGAAGAAATCACCCGCGCCCTCGAAATCAACGTCGCGCAGGTTTATATGGCGAAGATGCGGGTGAAGCGGCTGGTCGAAAAAGAACTGCGCAAGCTGGATGCTCAATAGGAGCAGGCAGACGCAGTAGAATCCGCCTGAAGTTTGGAGCCGGCAAGGGCGCATTGCCCGAAGGCGATGGGCGCGCGGAGCATCGCTCCGCGCACCGTGGCACTACCTATTTCTGAAGGATTTGATATCAGAGGCAATCGCAAAACACCGCATGGTGGAGCGCCGCAATCCTTGCGGCGCTCCGACTTTTGCAATTGCCTCACCCATTTCCCGAAATAGTCGGTAGAATGCCCAGCGAATTCAAAGCGTTCCGCGAATTTGAATTCGTGGAACGCTTTGAATTCGTTGGGAGGTTTTCTTACCGGAATTCAGTGGTAATCCGTATGAGAACCCGTCCGACGCGCGGAGCGATGCTCCGCGTTCCCGTTTGAATTTGGCAACGCGCCCGCAAGAGGCACCCCCGATGGGAACGGGCTTCAAAAATATTTTGTTTTTCTTGGTTAGATTCTCCCGGGTCGTCGCGGATGGAGTGGTGCATATCTCATGATTATGAAATACATCTTTAGCTTCCATCGCCAACCGGGCCGGCTGATTTCCGGGACAACTTTTCTGGCCGTGTGTCTGCTCGCGTTCGCCGGGTGCGGCGCACTGGAGGCCGCGACGACCATGTGGACCGGCCTCGCGGGCAACGGCTATTGGAACACCGCGCTGAACTGGGGTTCGCCGGCGTGCCGGCGGATGGCGACACGGTGATTTTTCCGTCCGGCGCGGCGCGGACGACGAACACCAACGACCTTTCCGGGCTGACGCTGAACCGGATTGTTTTCAGCGGCTCGGGCACCAGTTATTCGCTGGCGGGAAATGCCTTCACGCTCACCAACAGCATCACGGCGACCAATTCAGCTTCGGACACCATCGCCAACGACATCACGCTGGCGACCGCCGACGCGACCATTTTTAGCGACGTGTTTTTATTACAACTGACGGGCAGTTTGAGCGGAAACAACGGATTGATCAAATCCGGCACGGGAACTTTGTCTCTGGAACACTCGAATTCTTTTTCCGGCCAGGCCATTGTCGCGAGCGGGACGATGAGTGCGGTTGACCCGTTTGCGCTCGGCTCCACCAATGGCAGCACGGTGGTCAGCAACGGCGCAAGCCTGATATTGACCGGCATTTTTTCCGGCCCGAATTATGTCTCCACCAGCATCACCAACGAGACGTTGATTCTGAACGGATCGGGCGTGACCAACGTCTCGGCGGCGTTGAATGCGTCAGACTATACATTGTCGGTCGGCACGAACACCTGGGCCGGGCCGGTGGTGCTGGCTTCGGACACTTCGGTGTCGGGTTTTCGTTCGAACACCTTGAGCCTCGTTGGACAAATCAGCGGTTCCGGAGATTTGACGGTTGGTCTTCCGACGACCTATTATTTCACGAACATCGTCATTTTGGGCGGCGCCAGCGCCAACACTTACACTGGCAACACACGGGTCAGCACCGGCACGCTCCTGCAACTGGCCAAGCCCTCCGGCAGCGCTATTCCGTCCGGCTCCTTGACCATCATGACCAATGCCACCGTGCGCGAATCCGCAAACGACCAGTTGGGCAACATCTCCGTCACCGTCAGCAACACCGCCGTCTTTGACTTGAACGGCTTCACCGACACCGTCGGCGCGTTGTCCGGCGCGGGCAGCGTCACGCTCGGCTCCGGCACGCTCGGTGTGAACGCGGACAACGGCTCGTCCACGTTCACCGGCGTCATCAGCGGCACGGGCGGTTTGAAAAAACACGGCTCCGGCACGCTCACGCTCGCCGGCACAAATACTTTCACCGGCACAAATGAAATTGTCCTCGGCAACGAAATCGTCAACGGCCAGCAGCCGCAGACTCCGATGCTCGTGGATGGTCCGGCCAAACTCGGCGGCACCGGCACCGTTGGCAACGTCAACAGCCCCGGCCGCATCGCACCCGGCGACAACGGCATTGGCACGCTCACCACGAGCAACCTCACCTTCACCAGTTCCGGCACGTTCATCGTCGAGCTGGGCAGCCCGACGAATTGCGATTCCCTGAATGTTCGCGGCACAGTAACGCTCGCCGCCGCCACGCTGCAAGTCACGCCCGCCTTCACCGGCACCGCCACGATGGGACAGACGTTCACCATCATCACCAACGACGCCGCCGACGCCGTGACCGGCACGTTCAGCGGATTGCCCGAAGCCGCGACGTTTGTCACCGGCGGTTACAAATTCAGGATCAACTACGCCGCCGGCACCGGCAACGACGTGGTGCTGACGCTGGTGGACGTGCCCGCGACCGCCACCGGCAGCAGCGTCACCGCCGGCAATGGCAACCACGCGATTGACCTGAACGAGTGCAACAATCTTTCCATCGTCATCACCAACATCACCGGCGCGCCCATCATCGGCGTCACCGGCACGCTCTACACCACGACGATGAACGTGATGATCACGCAGCCGCAATCGCCGTTCGCCGATGTGCCCACGTCGGGCAAAGGCACGAACACCATCGCGTTCGGCCTTTCCACGCTGACGGGATTTCCGTGCGGCACGAACATCAGCCTCGTGCTCACGCTCGCGACCGCCAGCCACGGCACGTTCAACGTCCCGCTCACGCTGCCCACCGGCGAGGCCGCCGCGTCGCCCGTGCGGTTTGACAACAGCACGGTCGTTCCCGTGCCGGACGGATTTTTCGCGGAGTCCACCAACAACGTCAGCAGCTTCAACAGTCCGCTGAAAAAAGTCGGCGTCATGCTGTGGCTGACGCATCCGCGCGACGCGGACCTGGACATCTCGCTGATTTCGCCGACGGGCGTTTCCGTCACGCTCGCCTCCGCGCTCGGCGGCGCAGGTTCGAACTACGGCACGAACTGCGCGCCGGATTCCGCGCGCACGACGTTCGACGATTTCGCGCCCGGCTCCATCACGGCGGCGGGCGCGCCGTTCGTCGGAGTTTTCCGGCCGCAAAATAATTTGGCCGCGTTCAACAACGGCGCGGCCAACGGCGCGTGGCGGCTGCACGTCGCGGACACCGTGCCCGGCAACTTCGGCTCGATCCAATGCTGGTCGCTGCTGCTGTATCCCACGGCGTGCGTGGATGGCGGCAGTTATTGCGGCACTTGTCCGGGCGCGATCACCGGCGCGATTACCGGCGGCGACCTGGCGGTGGCCGGACGGATTTTCCTCAACGGCAGCGCGTCCTCATGCCTCGCGGCCAAAGCCTATCCCGGCGCGACGGCCGGCGCGTTCCACGCGGACACTTACAATTTCACCAACACCACCGGCTCGGACGCGTGCATCTCGGTCGGCTTGATCAGCGCCTTCGATGTGGAAGCCGGCGCGTATCTCACCGCGTTCAATCCCGCCGCCATCGGTGCGAATTATCTCGCCGACGCCGGCACGAGCACCACTGCGGCGGGCGGCAGCACTTCGTTTTCTTTTAATTGTCCTGCTGGCTCGAACTTCGTCGTCACCGTCACGGAGATGGTTCCCGGCGCGGGCGTGCCGAGTTACACGCTGCTCGTCAGCGGCCTCACCTGTCCGCCGCCCGCGCTCGCCATCAGCAGCGTCGCAACCAATGCCGTGCGGGTGGATTGGCCGAGCTACGCGGGCGGCTACAAACTTGCCGCCACGCTCTCGCTCGCGCCGACCAACTGGATTGACGTGCCGAATGAACCGGTGATTTCAGGCGGAAGATTTGCGGTGACGAACAGCACCGCCGCCACGAATAAATATTACCGCCTGCACAAGCCGTGAGCGTGGTCGGGCCGCGCGTCCTGCCGGCGGCGTCGTGAGCGGACTGGTGGTGTCATACCAATTACCTGAAATAACCGGTAGAACGCCCAGCGAATTCAAAGCGTTCCGCGAATTAAAAACGGGCTTCGCCCGGTAGTTCTTTTTCCGCTTCCCCAATTCGCGGAACGCTTTGAATTCGTTGGAAGATATCGGCAGGCAGAGATGCCTGCCTCTACAGTTGAATCCGCACTGGCCGGTGCGGTGGCGCGGGCGGAAAATTTTCGCCCGGCCAGTCCAGCCCGTCGGCGGAAAGTTCGCGGCGCAACGCGCGCAAGTCCCAGACGACCGCGCCCCCGTCCGCGCAACCGACGGCCAGGAACGCGCCGTCGTTGGAAATCGCCAGCGCGACGGACTGCGCGCCGCCCGGAGTCTCGAGCCGCGCCAGCACTTCGCCCGTGGCCGGATTCAGCAACGCCACCCGCGCCGGCCCCAGCGCCGCCGCCACGAGCCGGCCATCACCCGAAATGACCACCGGGCTGACGGGCGCGGAACGGATTTCCACGGGCCGCGTCCAGCCGCGCTTCCAATCCTCGACGTTCCATTGCGTCACCGCGAACGGCCCGGCGGCGAGGAGCGACCGGCCATCCGGCGCAAACATCACTTCGCAACCTCCCTCGCTCGGCAGCTCGCGAAGTTTTTTGCCGGTCGCCGCCTCCCACAGAACAATTCCCGAACCCGCCATGCGGCTCGCGGCGACGGTTGAACCCTCGGGCGACATGGCGACGTAACGAAATTTTTCGCTGTCTTCCATTTTGATGAACTCCTGCTTCTCCTGCGACACCACCACTGTGCCCGGCAGGCCCATGATGACGACCCGGCTTGGAATTGTCCGCGCCAGGGAAAAGCGCCGGTGCCCCGAGCGCACGCCAACTGGGCCAGGCTCCGTCACCACGAACGTATCGGGCGCTCCTTCCATGAACCGCCACCGAAAAAGTCCGCCGGGATTCTCTCCGCCGGAGTAGTTCTGCGAACTGACCAGCAACCCCAGGCCCGGGATGGCAAACGCGACCTGCACGGGATGCAACACCATCATGGAATTCAAAATTTCCGACGAGCCAGGCTCGATGAAATGAATGTAATTACCGGCGACGGCGGCGAGCACGCGTCCGTCCGGCGTGAAGGAAAGACTGCGCACATAACGTTCCGGCGGATTCACCGCCGCAGCCGGCTGCTTCAACAATTCAATCCGTCGCCAGATGACCGGCTCGCCTGGAGCCGGCGGCAAGGCCAGCGCGTTCACCATCGCGTCGCGCGCCGCCGCGTCACCCGGACGCAGCCGTCCCGCCGCGCGCAACGCGGTGAGCGCGTCGCTCCGCGCATTTTTTTGCAACGCCGCTTCGGCCCGGTGCATCGCGTCGGAATACGCCCGGCCCGGGTCGGCGGGCTGGGCGCGAGTGGTGTTCGTCTCCTGCATCGCCGACCGCCGACCGCTTTCCTGCGCGAGCTTCAAACCGAGCCAGACGCAGAACGCGACCGCCGCCAGACCCGCGCCCGCAGCGGCAAACTTCAACGCCCAACGCCCGCGCTCGTGAGTCTTGCGTGCGCGGCGCACCGAACGTCCGGCGTCGAGCAGCGAAAGTTCGGCGGACATTTCAGCCGCGCTCTGATAGCGCCGCGCGCTCGACGGCTCGCCCGCGCGCAGGACGATTTCAAAAAATTCCAGCGCCTCCCGGTCATTTTTCTCCAGCCACGAATCGGGCAGGCGCGGAAACTGGCCCGGTGCAAACCCCGTGCAGGCCTCATACAGCACGCGCCCGAGCGCAAACAAATCCGCCGAGGGATGCCCCGGCCCCTCGGGCGCGATGTAGCCCTCCGTCCCGACGAAGCTCTGCGAATCACTTTGCTCCGTCAGCAACCCGATGTCCGCCAGCTTCGCCGCGCCGCGCACGAGGATGATGTTGGCCGGCTTGATGTCGCGATGCACCAGGCCCGCGTTGCGAAGCTGGTCAAGCGCGCGCGCCAGGGCCAGCGCGATGACGCGGCACTCCGCGATGGGCAGCCGCTGGCGCGACACCAGTTCCGACCGCAGCGTCCGGGGCGAATAACTTTCCGCCGCGACATTGGTGGGCGCGGCATCGTCGGCCAGCTCCATGACGTAATAAAAAAAACCGGCCTCGTCATTCCGTCCGACGTGCAGCACATGCACCAGTCCCTCCGCCGCGCGGCTGACCGGCTCGTAGCGCTGGATGGCCGCAAACTCGCGCTCATAAGGCCGGGCGTCCGCGAACTGCGCGCGCCGGACAATTTTCACCGCGCGCAACACGCCGGTGACATTTCGCGCCAGCCAGACCTCGCCGTAACTTCCGCGCCCGATGCAACGAATGAGCGTGAAATCCGGGACAAGGTTGTCCGCCGGCGAAAATGTTTCTGGGGACTCGTGCGACATCACAGAAAAGCGGTTTGGTTAATGCACTTCACGACGTGATGAAACTATGCAATTGAACACCGCGCTGTCGAGGCGCAACGGGCGAAGCCGAAGGCGAAAGTCGTGGCGGACATTTTGCAACGCATCAAAGACCGGCGGGCGTGAGCGAACGGTGCGCGGAGCATTGCTCCGCGAGTTCCTGAAAATGCTGAAGCAGAACTTCCATGCCGCCACCAGGGTTCAATCCCGCCGCTGCTTGTAGTCGCCCCGGCTGAAATATTTTTCCAGCCACACATACGCGCAGATAAAAAAATAGCGGCTGCCCATTTCCTTTAGCTTCAATTTGGCCTCGCCGAAGCGCCGGTTGCGCCAGGTGATCGGCGTCACCGTCCACGAGCTGCCGCGCACGATGGCCTTGAGCGGCAGTTCCACGGTGAGGTTGAAGTGCGG
>JAYVQV010000211.1:0-8486 GCA_043776855.1 Limisphaerales bacterium
CCCGCGCCGCCCGCGCCGATGACCAGCACGTCGTATTCGTGAGTTTCGTAATTGGTAGCCATTGCTGTCGTTGTCTAATATTTTTTGAGCTGCGTAAAAAATGTCGAATGACTAAAACCGAATGACTAATGAATGACGAATTCCGAATGTCGAATGACGAAACGGAACCGCTGGCGCAGTCCATTCGTCATTCGTGCTTGGAAATTCTTTAGTCATTCGGTTTTAGTCATTCGTCATTTCAAAAAAAACGGATATCGCGCCAGATGCCCATCGAGCAAAGGCGAATGTAAAGGTCAGTAAAACCAACCGAGAACAAGCTGAACCACGCCCACATCATGTGACGGCTGTTCAGGCAGCTCACGCAGTTGTAAGTTTTCGCGCAGCTCGGCGCTTTGGTTTTGGAATCCAGAAATCCGCCGACGAGATGCCGCAGCGAGTGGCAGCCCAACGCATAGGCGCTCAAAAGAAAAACATTCACCACCATGATGACGGTGCCGACGCCGATGCCAAAATGTTCTTTGCCGTCGCCAATATGCGTTGCCGTGGTGAGATCAGTGAACCACATCGCCTTCCACGCGTCGTAGGAGAGCAGCAAAATAAATCCGAGCGCGATGTAGAGAAAATAGCGGTGGACGTTTTGGATGATGAGTGGAAAAGATTTTTCACCGAGATAAGTTTTGCGCGGCTCGCCCACGGCGCACGCCACCGGGTCGGCCCAGAAAGATTTGTAATACGCGCCGCGATAATAGTAGCAGGTGAAACGGAATCCGCCCGGTGCCCACAAGACCAGCAGTGCCGGCGAGAACGGCAGGAAGCCCGGCCACCAAGTCGGAATGCCCTTGAAAATGGCGTGCGGCGAATTGCCCCAGATTTCCGGCGAATAAAACGGCGAGAGATAATTCGCGCCGCCGCTGGCGAGCCAGTAATGATTTCCCTGAAACGCCGCCCACGTCGAATAGACGATGAACGCGGCGAAACCGAGGAACACCACGAGCGGCTGAAGCCACCAGGCGTCCGGACGGGTCGTTGCGCCGAACGGGCGTTGTTTGGGGAGCGTGTCTGCGTAGGCCATAACTTGCACTGACTCTAGCGGAATCGCAGCATCAGCGTCAACGCGCGAAGTCAGCTATAAGCCTCGCTTGGCCGCGACTTGCCGTGCGCTTATCGTTTCGCCGTCCACTCATTCAGGCCGCGCTCGCCGCCATCCGATGGCAGCACTCCCAATGCTTCCAACGCCTCGCCAATAAGATACAACGACCCGGCAACCACGATTAAAGGCGTGTCTTTGCAGGCGTTCAAGGCCTCCGAGAAATTTTTACAGGCGATGACTTTTGCTGCCGGATTAGCTGATTGTAAAAACGTGGCAAGTTCGTTTGCATCCGCCGTGCGCGCACTGGCAACCGGCACGGTGAAAATTTTTTCAACCAGCGGCGCGAGAATTTTGCACATCGCCGGCCAATCTTTGTCATCCAGCACACCGAGGATGAGTGAGGAAGCGAGAGCGAGGATTTTCTCCCTCTCCTCCCCCAAAGGAGGAGAGGGCCGGGGTGAGGAGGCTGATTTTTCCAAACCCAAATTCCCCTCACCCCAACCCTCTCCCCGTTTGGCGGGGAGAGGGAGAAAAGATTCGAGCGCCGCGCGCAACACTTCCGCGCCCGCGACATTGTGCGCGCCATCGAGCAGAATTTTTTGCCCGCCGCGTTCGATGAGTTGCAACCGCCCCGGCCAGTTCACCGTGGCGAGACCGGCTTCAATTTGTTTTTCCGAAACGGGAATTTGTTTTTGCAACACCTCCACCGTGGCAAATGCGAGAGCAGCGTTTTTTTTCTGATGCTCGCCAAGTAGTGGGACAGGCTTCCAGCCTGTCCAGTTTCTGAAACTCGACAGGCGAGACGCCTGTCCCACCACGGTCAGCATTGCTTCGTTTGCCCGCGCCACGTCTGCAATCACCAGCAGGACTTCCGGTTCGCGCGCCGCCGTGATGACCGGCACGCCGGGCTTGATGATGCCCGCCTTTTCCGCCGCGATTTTTTCCAGCGTGTCGCCCAGCCATTGCGTGTGGTCGAGCGCGATGTTCGTGATGACGCTCGCCAGCGGCGTAACAATGTTCGTCGCATCCAGCCGTCCGCCGAGACCCGTTTCCCAGATGACGAGGTCGCATTTTTGTTCCGCGAAAAATTTTAGCGCCATCACGGTGACGACTTCAAACATCGTCGGATGATTCTCGGCGGGGAATTGTTTTAGCAACGGCTGAAGTTCGGCAACGAGACGTGTGACATCATTTTCAGGAATCAGTTCGCGATTGATTTGGATCCGCTCACGAAACGAAACCAGATGCGGTGAAGTGAACAGCCCGACGCGCAATCCCGCCGCGCGATAAATACTTTCCAACATTGCACACGTCGAGCCTTTGCCGTTCGTGCCAGCGACGTGGATGAAACGGAGTTTTTCCTGCGGATTGCCTGCGAGCGCGGCGAGTTTGCGCGTCGTCTCTAGTCCGAAGTTCGCGCCGAACATCTGCAGACCGTAGAGAAACTGGATGGCTTCGGCGTAGGTCATGTGAATGATTTCAGAACCACAATCGCCACGCGCTGAAAAATCAAAGCACGAATTCCGGAATCGTTTCCAGACCTTCCCCTTTTAGCCGACGCTCTTCTTCGGTGGGCGAAAACAAAGTAAGAGCCTCGTCATTCAGCCGAATACTTTCTTCTAGCGTCATGCCCGGCTTCACGCGCGCCTTGAACCAAGCGTGACGCTGCCTTCCAATTTCAGTTGGCGGCACATATTCGGTTTTCATAATTTCACAGCGGCTTGTGGTGAATATACTGATGCGCTGCCGCAATAAAACCTTTGAACAGCGGATGCGGCTGGTGCGGCTTGCTCAAAAATTCCGGGTGGAACTGGCTCGCGATGAAAAACGGATGATCCTTCAGCTCGATGACTTCGACGAGTTTGCCGTCGGGCGACGTGCCGCTGAAAATAAAACCGGCCTTCTCGAATTTCTCGCGATAGTTGTTGTTAAACTCGTAACGGTGGCGATGACGTTCGTGGATGACGAAGGAGCCGTAGAGTTGTCCGGCCTTCGAGCCGACCACCAACTGACATGGCTGCGAGCCAAGGCGCATGGTGCCGCCCTTCTTGGTGACTTTGCGCTGGGCATCCAGCAGTGCGATGACGGGGTGCGGCGAATTTTCGTCAAACTCCGTGGAATGTGCTTTCTCCAATTTCAAAACACTGCGGGCGAATTCAATCGTGGCGATCTGCATTCCCAAACAGAGGCCGAGGTAAGGGATTTTATTTTCCCGCGCGTATTTCGCCGCAAGGATTTTTCCCTCGATGCCACGCTCGCCGAAACCGCCCGGCACGCAGATGCCGCCGATGCCGTGGAGCATTTTGTCCGCGCCAAATTTTTCGATCTCCTCCGCGTCCACCTGCACGATCTCCACGCCGCAATCGTGGCCGATGCCGCCGTGGATGAGCGCTTCGTAAACCGATTTGTAGGCGTCCTGCAAGCCGATGTATTTGCCGACGACGCCAACGCGCACGCGGTGCTGCGGGGCGATGAGCTTGCGGATGATCTCCTGCCAGTGCGTCATGTTCGGCGCGGGCGTGGTGAGGTGCAGCAGGCGGCAAACGAGGTCGTCCATGCGCTCGCGCTGAAGCATCAGCGGCATTTCGTAAATGCTGTGGTCAACGTCCTTCGCCTCGATGACGGCTTCGAGCGGCACGTTGCAGAACATGGAAATCTTCTGGCGCAATTCCTTGTCGAGCGGCTTTTCGCACCGGGCAACGATGACGTGCGGCGAGATACCAATTTCGCGCAGCTTGGCGACAGATTGCTGCGTCGGTTTCGTTTTCAATTCACCCGCCGCCTTGATGAACGGAACGTAAGTGACGTGGATGAAACAGGTGTTGCCGATGCCAGCCTCCAACGCGAATTCGCGGATGGCTTCGACGAACGGCAAACCTTCAATGTCGCCGGTCGTGCCGCCGATTTCAGTGATGATGACGTCCGCCTTGCTGGTCTCGGCGAGCAGATGGATGCGGCGTTTGATTTCGTCCGTGACATGCGGAATGACTTGAACCGTGTGGCCGAGATAAACGCCTTCGCGCTCGTTGTTCAGCACCTTCTGATAAACCTGGCCGCTCGTGAGATTGTTCATCCGCGTGAGCTTGGTGCTGGTGAAACGCTCGTAGTGGCCGAGGTCGAGGTCGGTCTCCGCGCCGTCGTCGAGCACATACACTTCGCCGTGCTGATACGGTGACATCGTGCCGGGATCCACGTTGAGATAGGGATCGAATTTTTGCAGCGCGACCTTGAGGCCGCGATTTTCGAGCAGCGTGCCGAGCGCGGCGGCGGTCAAACCTTTGCCGAGCGAACTCACCACGCCGCCAGTTACAAATATGAATTTCATTTCTTAAATTTTCTAAAGAGCGATGATTTTTTCGAGAAAGGTCGTTGCTTTGATTTCATCAAACTTAAAGTCGGGCTTGAGAATCAATGAATTGATGGCCTTGCCTTCAAATTGCGTGACGCCTCTGGAATTTCGACCACTCCAATGTTTTAACAAAATTGTAGCTTCAAGCAATCTTTCCTGAAACATGGAAACCAAAACCGTGCTGACAATTTTTCCCGGTTCGATTCCGACGAAGTAAAACATGAAGACCGATTTTTCCAACGCGAGAAACTCCAAAATTTTGTCGAGGTTGTATGCTTTCGGATTCGAGTTGAGAATCATGACTTTTGTCTTCACATCGGTCTCGGTGTGAAAGTCGCTGAAAATTTTCTGATAGTCACCCAGCGCGTTTTCAGTTTTGAATTGAGGAATTCCCCTGTCACCGGCCTTCAACGCGGCGACCAATTCCTGCCGCAACTTTTCATCTTCACCGGCAATGAGGTATTCGATGATGCTGCCGCGAACTTTTGGCGATTCAATCAAAGCCGCCAGCAAAATCTCGTTTCTAAACTTTTCAACTTTTTTATCCAGCTCGCGTTTGAGTTTTTGAGACTCCTTTGAAGCAATAAAATGAAGTGCTCTTTGCGGCGCAGCCAGAATGCTGATCTTCGCTTTTTCCGTGACGACGTATTTTTTCCCAGTCGGAGAAATGTTGTTGGTCGCCTCGACCAGCCGGGGAAGATTTTCTTCAAAGCCGATGCTGGCGTGAACCGCAAAAAGCCTTTGCAAATTTTCAGCGCTGTTGGGAATGCCGTTGAACTCACGGACAATGTCCGAGCCGTTAAAACTTCCTTTGATGTTGTTGACGCGAAGCTCTTGGGAACTGTGGCTTATTTTTTTAAGAAAAGTTGTATTCGCCAGAAAAAAATGGTTGGCGGTCGGCGTGACCAGGCAAACAATAAACGGCTTAACATCAACTTTCTTGAGATTGGACAATGATAAAACCGTGTTTGAAAAACTTGAGCCATTGGCTGAACTGAATCGAATGGCAAAATCGTCGCAATAAAAAACAGAGCGGTCTTTGGTCAGCGCAAATTTTTCAGACACCAGTTGGCACAATCTCCGTTTGTCGTTGATGCCGTCGTGTTCACGAATGAATTCGACGAGCGATTTTAGGACGCTGCTCATTTGAACGGGTTCAAATTCTTGCCAAAAATCCGGTTGACGGACTTTTCAGCTTTTTGGTCATTCAAACTGTTTCGCTCCCAGAAAACTCCGTCCGCGTATCCTTGAATCGCTTTGTCCGTTTCGACTTTTGCCAAACGCTTCTGCGCCCAGCAGCAAAATTCTGTGCTCTGCTCGATGCCAAGAAATTGCCGGTTCAATTTTTTGCAGACGACGGCAGTTGTGCCGCTTCCTAAAAACGGATCAAACACAAAATCATTTTCGCGCGAACTGGCGAGAACCAGTTTGGCAATCAGCTTTTCCGGCTTTTGCGTTGGGTGATCCGTGTTTTCTGGCATTGACCAAAATGGAATCGTGATGTCAGTCCAAATGTTGGAAGGATGCGTCAGCCGAAAATTGCCGTCGGCATTTTCATCCCAATCTTTCGGACTACCATCGGCATGGCGATAAGGCGCAATCACTTTTCTTTTCAATTTCACCGAATCAACATCGAAGAAAAAATCTTCCGACATGGTGCAAAACCAGATGTCCTCGGTGTTGTTTTTCCAATTTGTTTTTGCGCCGCGCCCTTTTTCACGTTCCCAAGTTATCCGATTACGGATGCGGAAATTTTTTCCAAGAACCGGCGCAATTAAAATGGACGTTCGCCAGTCAGAGCAGACATAAATCGTTGCGCTCGGTTTCAAGGTCGGCTTTATCAGATTGAGGACATTCGCAAACCAACTTTTGTATTCGTCGTCCTCCTTTTCCTTGAAGAGGTGACCGTTGTAATCTTTTGAAAGATTGTATGGCGGGTCAAGAATCAACAAATCCACGAACGCACCCGACAAATGGCGGATGGCCTCAAAAAAATCCTGATTGATGATGGAATTTCCAAAACGAAAAGCCTCTGCCGATTCCGAAAGAGACAACAATCGCTTGCTGAACCGACTAGTTTCATCCAGGGAGCAAGTCAAAGTGCGATTTCTCGGCGCTCTTTGTTTTACAGAAAGCATAATTTTATGGCTTTGACCTTTGTCGTTAAAAACCCGCGTTTCATCTGTGGCTTAAAATCTTTTCCACTTTTGCCACGTCTTCCGGCATATCCACGCCGATGCTGTCGTAATCCACTTTGACGACGGCGATGTTGATGCCGTTTTCCAACGCGCGCAATTGTTCCAGCTTCTCCGCGTTTTCCAGTGGCGACACGGGAAATTTCACCAGCCGCAACAACGTCTCGCGCCGATAACCGTAAATGCCCAGATGCTTCAAAAAAGGAAACGCCGCCAACTGTTCGTTCACCGGACGGCTGGCGGCCTCGCGCAAATACGGAATCGTGCGCCGCGAAAAATATAACGCCCGCCCTGCCCCGTTGACAACGACTTTCACGACATTCGGATTATCCAATTCAGAAAGATTCTTGATGGGCGTCGCCGCCGTGGACATTTCGTTTTGCGCGAGCGCATTCGCCACCGCGTCAATCACGTTTGGATCAATCAACGGCTCGTCGCCTTGGATGTTCACTACCGCATCGGCATCGCAACGCTCGCAGACTTCCGCGATGCGGTCGCTACCGCTCGGATGTTCCGGGCGCGTCATTTCCACGCGGCAAAAATTCTGCGCGACTTCCCAAATACGCGTGTCGTCCGTGGCCACGATGATTTCGGAAAGTGATTTGGCTTTCTGGCATTGTTCGACAACGTGCTGGATGAGCGGCTTGCCCGCGATGAGCGCGAGCGGTTTGCCGGGAAACCGCGTCGAAGCAAAGCGCGCGGGAATGATGCCAACGATTTTCACGCCGCACATTTAGCCACAGCGTGCCGCGCCGAAGCAAGCAGCGAAGGCGGGATGGACACGTTGAAACACAGATTTTTATTTCGGCGCGGAGAAAATTGCAGCGAAGTCTTTTGGTAAAACTTTTTTCCCGCGCAGAAAACTGCTGCCGCTTTTGTCCCAGCGCACGAGCAACGATTGGGATTCCGAACTGGCAAAGTAACCGAAGCGCACGTCACCCGTGTGCCAGCCGGTCGGGGCGACGTTTTGCACGTCCTTGATGGTGGACTGAAACAGGGCGCGAACGGTGGCGATAACGCCGTCCACGTTCACCGTGTCACCGACTTTTTGCGCGGCGGACTGCGACGCGGCGGGCGGCACCAGCGGAGTGAGCGGGGTGAACAGCGTCCAGTCCTTTGCGCCTGGATTTTCGCCGCAGACGAGTAAGGCGGTGAGGCCTAGGTCGTCTGTGAGTTCGTATTCGTGCCGTTCGTAAATCATGCTCACCGTGGCGATCTCCACGATGGCGTGGGCAGTGATGCGGAAATTTTTTCCGTCGAAAACTCCCGACTGCCCGGTGGTGAGCGGCGGGAGCGCGGCGGAAATTCTTTTCACCGGCGCGGCTTCATAAGCGGACTGCCAGGAAAAATTTTGCCAGAAGATCATCAAGAAAATGAAGCCGATGATCAGCACGGTTCCAATGTTTTGGATACCCGAGAAAGGATTTTCGGAATCATCATCTGAACTGCCACCGCCCAACCGCGCCGTGCGGCTGAATGGATAAGGCAGACGCGCGGACGAAGCCCCAACACCCGTCAAACGAAAAGCCTGCGCCACGGCTGGCGCTGACATTGTGACGCCTTGATAAAATTCCACCTCTTTACTCGTCCAACTGACGACGAACATTTTGCCGGGCAGTTCGGCGTTGAAATAATTATCCAGGTCGCCGACTTTCAACCCCTTTTGTGGAACGCCTTCGATGCGATAGATGCGCGCGGAGCCGACCCACGTCACGCTCACATCTTCACCGGTCAGGTTGAGCACATCGCCGACTTGTTTGAGCGCGGCATCCGCCGCCGTCATCGGATACTCCGGCTCGAATTCAATGAAGAGCCGCCACGCTTCCGCGCCTTGCGATTCATCGAAGACGAG
>JAYVQV010000212.1:0-8482 GCA_043776855.1 Limisphaerales bacterium
TTGAAAAGAACGAGCCATTGCCCGTGCTGGAAATCCTCAAGACTATCGCGTGCTTCCGGTTCATTTTGCCGCGCCAGGAAATCATGATCGCCGGGGGCCGCACCGTGAATTTGCGCGATGCGCAAAGTATGATCTTCATGGCCGGGGCGAGCGCGTTGATGGTCGGCAATTATCTGACCACGCTCAATCAGCCAGTCGAGAAGGACCTGCAAATGCTCAAAGACCTCGGCCTCGATCCGAACTGGGACGCGCATAATTTCAGCGATCAGGAAGCAGGCGGCTGCGGGTGTGGGAAAGAGAATTGCGAAACGGAATTGGCAGCGCAATCATAGGCATCCTTAATTGGAAAGCCGATGAAATTTGAACTTGCGCCAAATAACCGCAACGCCACGGATGCCGAATTACTTGCCGACTTAAAGCGAGTCGCTTCCGAACTTGGCAAAACTGCCGTTACAGGAGATGAATATAACGAACGCGGACGATTTCATCACACAACCTTGATGACCCGATTCGGTTCGTGGTTCATGGCACTGGACAAAGCGGGACTTAAAAGAACGAGGAATCTCAACATCGCCGACGAAGAACTTTTTACGAACCTAGCAGAAATTTGGATAAAACTTGGGCGACAACCGTTTGGTAGCGACCTTACATCCCAAACGTCCAAATATTCTGATACAACCTATAAAAGACGTTTTGGAAGTTGGAGAAAAGCTCTTGAGGCCTTCGTGGCTTGGGCAAATGAAGGCGAGGCGCAAGCAGTTGAAGCATTATCACACACCGCTAATCCTTCACCAAAACGGGAAACATTTCGTCACCGCACATCGCGAAACATCAATTACCGACTTCGCTTTCTTGTTATGCGCCGAGACAATTTCAAATGTCGAATCACCGGTCGTTCACCTGCCACAGACCCAAATGTAATTCTTGAGGTTGATCATATTGTGCCTTGGGAAAAGAATGGCGAAACAGTTATTGAGAATCTTCAAACGCTTGCCAAAGATATCAACATCGGGAAAAGCAATCTCGATATGTATCGAGCCGACTGAAAGTGAGGCTGGTTTCCCCAGCGCCGTAGGCGCGACATCTTTGTAGAAACCTAAACCAAAAAACAGCCCGTCGGGGCGGCATATTTTTGAAAATAGCCCAGCACTTTAGAGCAAGTTAAATTGAACTATCGCCGCTTGATGCCTCACGCAAAGGGCGCGAAGTCCGCAAAGGAAAAAGAAACAAACGGCTTGGCGGCCTTTGCGGCCCTTTGCGTGAGGCTACAGTTTTATTGAAACCGCTCTAGTGCTGGATCAATCGTTCAATAAGCCATCCAAGTCCCGTCAGGGACGAAAGATTTTTGCGGACGGACACCACATCTTCTGCCGTCCCTGACGGGACTTTTAATTTCGCCCAGCTCCAACCCAGCCTTGAAATGCTGGGCTATTTTCAAAGATTTCGCTCCGGCGGAGCTTGAATCATTTTTGAATTTTCAATCTACAAAAATGCCAGCCCTACGGGCTTCAAAATTGAATTCGTGTTCATTCGTATAATCCGTTTCAAAACTTCTTCGCGCGTTTGCATGAAATTCTTTGCGGATAAAACCGGCCTTCAATTTTCCCAATTCACCTCAAGCCCCGCCGCGTTTCAACCGACAGCAACTTGTTGGACTCGCGGCTGGTTTTGTGTATCGTCGCCGCGAGAAATAAAATGAGCTTAACCAAACTGAACACCGCCGAAAAAGCGCTCCAGATCAACCTGGATGCAAAAAAATACGGGACCTTCGCCGAGATCGGCGCGGGGCAGGAAGTGGCGCGCTGGTTTTTCAGCGTGGGCAAGGCGTCCGGCACGGTGGCGAAAACGATTTCCGCCTACGACATGGCCGTGAGCGACGCCATCTACGGCCAGGTCGCCCGCTACGTCAGCCGCCAGCGGTTGCAGGCGATGCTCGATCTCGAATTCAACCTGCTCGTCGAGCGGCTGGACAAGACGCGCGGTGACAAATGCACGTTCTTCACTTTCGCGGACACCGTTGCCACGAAACATATTTCCAAGCCCGGCGAGGAAGGCGGGCACGGCTGGCTCGGCGTGAAATTCCAGACCGTTCCGCAGGCCGAGCCGTCGCAGATCATCATCCATGTGCGGCTGCTCGACACGGAAACATCGCGCCAGCAGGACGCCGTCGGCCTCATCGGCGTGAACCTGCTGCACGCTGCCTTTAATCTCAACAGCGACCCGACCGCGCTCATCGGCTCGCTGCTCGACGGCCTCACCACGCACCGCATCGAGGTGGACATGATCAAATTTTCCGGCCCCGCTTTTCACCGCGTGGACAACCGGCTCATGGCGCTCCAGCTCGTCGAGCAATGGCTCACCGAGGCGGCGATGTTCACCGCCAACGGCGAGAGCGTCATCCCCAGCGAGCTGCTCTGGAAAAAACCCGTGCTGCTCGAACGCGGCAGCTTCCGTCCGCTCACGAACCCCATGCTCGACATGATGGAACGCGCGCAGGAAATGTTTCTCAAGGAGCCCGCGCTCGCCGGCGAGGCGCCCGTGGCGATGTTTGAGATGACGCTGCGCCAGTTGAAAATCGGCGATGCGATTGACCACCGCGATTTTCTCGACCGCGTGGACACGCTCTGCGCGCTGGGCAAGCCGGTGCTGATCTCCAATTTTCTCCGCTACCATCGCCTGCTCACCTATCTCTCGCGCCACACCCAAAAACCCATCGGCCTGCCCATCGGCCTCGTGCGGTTGCGTGACGTGCTGGATGAAAAGTTTTACACCGACCTGCCCGGCGGCCTGATGGAATCGCTCGGCCAGTTGTTCAAAAACGGCGCGAAACTTTACGTCTATCCTTCGCTCGACAAAAAAACCGGACACCTCACCACCGTGCAGAACCTTGAGGTGGCGCCGCATCTAAAAAATCTCTACGCCCATCTGGTGCAGAACCAGTTCATCGTGGACATCACCACGTTTAACGCCGAGGCGCTGAAGATTTATTCCGGCGACGTGCTCTCCAAGATCCATTCCGGCGATGAAAGTCTGGCCAACCTGATTCCGCCGCAGATTTTTGACGTCATCAAGTCCAAGAAACTTTTCGGCTGGCAGAAATCCACCACGCTGGCGAAGAATTAAATAGTGGCACAGGCCTCTGATTTATTTCGCCTCCGCCGTCAGCGACAGAAATATTTCCTCCAGCGCGCCGGATAAACCGCTCTGCTGCCGCAGTTCATCGCGCGTGCCGACGGCGATGAGTTTGCCGCCGTTGATGATGCCGATGCGGTCCGCCATTTCCTCCGCGATGCTCAACTGATGCGTGGAGACCAGCACCGTCATCCCAGCGAGCGAGCGTTCCTTCAAAACATCCTTCACGATGCGCGTGTGCTGCGGATCGAGGCCGACCATCGGCTCATCAATCACAAAAACTTCCGGGTCATGCAGCAGCGCGGACACGATGGCGACGCGCTGCCGCGTGCCGTGCGAAAGCCCTTCCAGCGCACGGTCGGCGAAATCTCCGAGGTGAAATCGTTCGACGAGTTCCTGCGCATTTTTCTCGATGCGCGCCGCGTCGAGCCGGAAAATCTGGCCGGTGAACCGGAAAAATTCCCACGCCGTCAGCTTGTCGTAGAGGAACGGAAAATCGGGAACGTAAGCGAGGCGCTGACGCGCTTCCAGCGGCTGCGTCTGCACATCAAACCCGCAGATGCGCGCCGCGCCGGACGTGGGTTTCATCAAGCCGGCCAGCAGTTTTATCGTGGTGGTCTTGCCCGCCGCGTTCGGCCCCAGCATGGCGAAAAATTCGCCGCGCTGGATTTGCAGCGACACGTCATTGACGGCGACGAGGTCGCCGAAATTTTTTACGAGGTGATCCAGTTCAATCATGGTTTGCTCCACTCATCAACGCGCGCGCTGATGCCGCCGGGCAGATCCACACGCAGGATTTCGCCGAGCGTGCTGACATCCACCGTCACGGTGCGGCCCAGCGCGGAAGTCTCCAGCCGGTAAACGGGGACAGATTCGTGGCCAATCTTCACGCGCGTGCGGCGGCTGTCCCACGAAATTTTTTGTTCGGCGGCGGCGGGCGTGAACGCCGGCAGCTCCATTGTGCCGAGCAGCGCGACGGCAAAATTTCCCGCGAAGGCGCGGACGAGCGCGTCGGGATTTTGCAGTTCGGCGAACTTCAAATCGCGTTCCAGGTTGAGGCTGTCGCCGCTGATGCTGACGTGCAGGATTTGGTTGGTCGCGAGCGAGTGCAGCTCCACCACGGCGGTGTGCGAGGTGATTTTCAAATTGAACTCCTGCCACTGCCGCGTGGCGGAGAAGACCGCGCGGGCGGCGAATTTGAACCGGTTGGTGAAGTCGCCCAGCGCGACGTTGCCGACAAGGTGAATCTGGTGGCCGGCGCGCTTCACGAGGCCTTCGGGCGGCAGCTTGTCCTCGTCCAGCGCGGCCATCTGCTGGCCCACGCCCGTGCTAAATTCCAAATAGCCCATGCGCTCGCGGTTCTCATAGACGCTCAAGGACGACGTGTCGGGCGCGGTCAGGATTTTTTTCCACACCAGCTCGAACGGCACCGGGATGTCGTTACCGCGCGAACCGTATTCCGCGCGCCACAGGAAAAAATTCATCACCAGCCAGAACCCCACCACGGCGAGAAATGTCAGGCGCGCAACCATGCGGGGTCAGGGCAGGTTGATCGCCTGTCCGCTGTGAATTTTTTTGGGATTCACGCCCGGATTTGCGGACTGCAAAGCGGACAGGCTGACACCCTGCTTGCGCGCGATGCCCGCAAGCGTCTCCCCGGATTTCACAACGTAAGTGTGCGCCTTCGTTGCCGGGCGGGTGGGCGGGGTATTACGCGGTGTGCCGGCCGGCGGCGCGGGATTAATAAGTTGGATGCCGCCGCCGGCTGGCGCGGGAAAATTATTTTGCGGCGCGGGATTATTTCTGGCCGCCGCCTTGAGGCTGTCCGCGTAGTCGCTCCATTTTTTCACGGACTCGCGAAGCTGCTCCACCTGCATTTGGAGGAGACGATTAGTTTCGGTGAGTTCCTCAATCTGCTTCATCGCGCGCGGGGTGGTGGGCATGGCCATCACGTCGGCGGCGAGCTGACGTTTACATTCGGTGATGCGCCCGCGGATGACTTCGGCGTTCTCGGCATTTTTATTGAGCCGCAGGTATTCCTGATAATGAAAAACCGCCGCCGCCGGGTCCGGCTGCTTGGTGTCGAACAGTTGCCCCAGCCGGTAATGCGCCTGCGCCGAGCGCGGGTTCACTTCGAGCGCTTCTTGGAACGCTTCAATCGCGCCCAGGTAATCCATGCTGTTGAACCGGCTGTTCGCGAGCACAAAATGCGGCTCCTTCTCCTCGTCCGCCGCCGATGGCTCGGAAGGCGCGCAACCGCTGGCCGCCAGGCAAAGGATCGCGGCGAGCAGGTGAAAGTTTTTACGGCTCCAGAACAGCATCGGGCGAAGTTAAACGAATTGCCCCGGCCACGCAACGGCGGCGCGAAACGGTAATGGGTCAATTTGAAATCGGAGCGCCGAGCAATGCTCGGCAAGCGGCGGGAACCCCGTCCTTCGAGCCGAGCAATGCTCGGCGCTCCGCGAACTGATACCAATTGCCTTTGAAGTCCGGTAAAACCCGTTGCGTCATGGACTGCGGTGGCAAGGCGCAGCCGCGACACCGCTTTCGCGCGTGCGGCCAGCGTCCGAAAGCTCGAGAGCTGCTCCGCGCGGGCGAAAGCGGCGTGTCCCGATGAATCGGGATTCCCGCCGCAGTCCATGACGCGCCCCGGCTGCCCAGCACCTTCAACCAATGCTCGCCGTGGATTTCATCTGTAGTTGGTATGACCCACTGTCGGCGAAACTTGAAACTTGAATCCCGCACCGTGAAACTCGAAACTTCATCCGGTTGCGCGCGTGGTGGAATGGCAGACACGCCAGACTTAGGATCTGGTGCCGCAAGGCGTGAAGGTTCAAGTCCTTTCGTGCGCACCAATTTTTTCTGCGTTGAACGCAGAAAAAATTGCCGCGCCAAAGCGGAGCGAAGGCGGGCTAGTTGGGTTATTCTTTCGCTGCCATCACTTCTTTTGCGGCAATAATCCGCACCGGCCCAATCAATCCCGATTCCAACAGCGCATCGTCCTTCGTCCAATGATGCCACGTTGTGAAGGTGAAGCGGCCCGTCGGACTCGGCTTGCCGTCCAGCACCCACTGCGGCCATGCCTTCAATTTTTTCCCGTCCCACTCTCGGTCGCTCGCCAACTGCTCGTCGCCGATCAGACGGTTCGGCCAGAGGTTCGTGACTTTGATTTCCAATTTGTTTTTGCCGGGCTGCGCCGCGTTGGAAATGTCCACGCGGAACGGCGGCTTCCACAAAATGCCGAGCGGCTTTCCGTTCAACGAAACTTCCGCCAAATTTTTCACGCGGCCCAAATCCAGCCACAGCGAACGGCCCGCGCCCAAGTCTTCCGCAGAAATTTCAATCTCCTTCGTGTAAGTCGCCGTGCCGGAAAAATATTTTACGCCGTTGTCGGCGGAATCCGTCCACGACATCAGCTTGTCGAACGTGACTGTTTCCGGTGCGCCCCAGTTTGGTGGGAAACTCAAATTCCACGCGCCGGAAATTTCCCGCGCCGCCGGCACGTCGCGGATTTCCGCGCGCAGTTTTTTTCCTGACGCCGTCGTGAACGTCACGTCACCGGGCGTGGTTGCCGACACGAAAATTTTTCCATCCGCCTCCGCGCGCAGGCTGGACGCGGGCGGCTCGCCTTGCGACCCGGACCGGCCGATTTTTAATTCCTCGTTTTCAGAAACCGTCACGGATTTGCGTTCGCCCCCAAACGAATAATCCACGACCAATTTCTTCGCGTGATTGTAAATTGGATCGCCGCCAAGCGTGTCATTGTTCACGGCGAGCGTGAGCGCGTCGCCATCCACGAGTCCGGCGAGGCGTGCAGTCACGTTCGTGCCGCCGGGACCATCCACGGCCTCGTAACGCGCGCTGTGAATTTCCAGCTTCGTCGTTGGCGCTGAATTTTTTTTGAGCGGAATTTTGTTCATCGCAACCGCATGGTCAACCTTGTCCGCCGCCTTGCGAAACACCACAAACACGGAGCCGGACGGCTCGAAGGCCAGCGGCACAATCGTGCGACCTTTTTCCTCGCGCCAGATCGGAGCGGGTTCCATCACGCCGGTGTCCGCGTGCCAGAGTTCGGGAATTTTTCCGGCGACGCGGAACGTGCAGTCTGCTGAATCAAACTTGTCGCGTTGGTTCGAGACGAAATAAATTTCCGCGTCGCCGTCCAAACGGTGGATGTAGGACAACTTCGCCTTGCTCGTGGAAGAAAATTCAAAATCCGGCTTCACGTCGAGCGCAGCAAAAATGTTCGCCAGCGTTTCGCCCCAATAAACACGGCCTTTGCCGAGCTTGTGCTGTGTGACTTGCTTGCCGTCACATTTGCCCCAGAGTTCGGCGGCGAGCGCTTTCACTTCCGCGTCGCACTGCGGATAATTTTCCAAACCCGGCGCATTTTCCGGCGGCGGGCCAACGAGCGTGAGTCCGTCCGCGACGAGCGCGCGGATTTTTTTCAGGAGCGGCGGCGAAATGTTTTTATCGTCCGGCGTCAAAACCAGCACGCGATATTTCATTCCGCTTTTCAAAACGAGTTGATGATTTTCCACCGTCGCGTCTTTGAGCGCGTCGGTGCCGAGCGCGTCGAAGTCGTAGCCCGGCGGCAACGCGGGATTGCCGACGCGCATTTCGGCGGGAGAATTTTCGCCGCAGAAATACGCCGCGTCCGCCACGAAGCGCCCGCGCTGCAAAAGAAATTGCGAGCGCGTGACGTATTGCAGCCACGCGCGGCCCTGCTCCCACCAAGTGCTCGTGCGGTCGAAGTGCGTGCCCCACTGGCCCATCGTCATGCCCGGCCAGCGGTTCGTCCACGGCTGCATCGCGTAACGGTGAAAAATGTAGCGGTTGATGCCGAAACAAAAAACCTGGTCGCCGAGCGCCTTGATCGCATAGGGATCGTCGAGCCAGCGGCCATGCGCGCCCGGCGACGCGGTGAACGATTCCGCGCCGATGACGTTGCGCCCGTAAATGTGACCGACGGACGACGCGAGCTTCACGGACGAATTGATGCTATTGCCGCCGACCCAAAATTCGCCCATCGGAATTTCCGCCGCCGCGCCCTGCTGCATGGATTCGTAAGGCCCGGTGTAAGGCTCGATGGACGCGGTCATATTGTGCGCGCGGCACAATTCGGTGAAATGCCCGTAATAATTTTCCGCAAACAAATCAGAGATCGTCCGCCGCACGTCGAACAAAAATCTTTCGGAAATTTCCGGGCTGTCCACCACCCGACCGGTGAATGTCGGGAGAAATTTGAGCGGATCGTAGCCGCGCCGCTTTTGAAATTCCGCGCGGAAATTTTCCGACCAGTTCTGGCCGCCGACTTCGTAACTGTCAATCAGCACGTTGTTGAACGCTT
>JAYVQV010000213.1:0-2187 GCA_043776855.1 Limisphaerales bacterium
GCCGATGCGGCGGGAATATTCTTTCGCAATCTGCGGGATGTGTTCGGCGAGCGCGGAAATTTTTCCGAACACCGCCACCGTGCCGCCCGTGCCGCCGCCCGTAATTTTCGCGCCGTAAAGCCCGGCTTTCGCGCCGCGTTTCTGCACGGTCTCGACCAGAAAATTTACTTCGGGCACGGAGAGATTACAGTTGTCGCGATAGCTGGCGTGGGCGGCATACATCTGTTCGCCAGCGGTGATGAGCGCTTTTTCGTCGCCGGATTTCGCGGCGCGGAGGGCGTCCATAAATTTCAGCACGCGCTCGTTTTCACCAACGGGATGGCGCGCGGGACCGACGACGCGATACGTCGCATCCGGCTGGATGGTCGTCACCGGGTCGTCGTGCGTCTTGTGTTTTTTGAGGAAGTCGGAGCCGAGAAAGGTTTCGGAAATTTCCTTTTCGTATTCGTTCGCGAATTCGGCGGAGGAAATTTCCGTGAGATAGTTCACCGCCGCACGTCCGGTTCTGGCGCGGATTTCGTTGATGATTTTTTTGCCCATGAACGCGCCGATGCGGACGTTGCCGTAGGCATTGCCGGCGACGCTGTGACGCACCATCGAGTTGATGCCCACGAAGCCGGTGCCAGCGGGAATTTCCACGTCGCCCAGCACCGCGCCGGGGCGGCAGAGGATGTGCGTGAGTTTGCCTTCGCGTCCGCTGGCGCAGGCGATCTGATCCATGATGCCGCAGGGCGCGCCGACGACGTGGTTCTCGGCCATCTGCCCGAGCCGGGCGATGCGGGCGCCGTCGAGTTTCAAATCAAGATAAGCATTGAGGCAGGACAACGTGCCGATCTCCACGGCGGCGGAACTGCCGATGCCGACATTCATCGGCACGGCGCTCAACAGGAGAAAACTGAAACCGTAGGGCAGCTCAACCGATTCCTCTTTCAACAAAGTGAAAATACTGCCGCCGATGTAAGCCGCCCAGTTGGAAATCGGGTTCGCGTGGCAGAGCTGACGAACTTGCGCGTAGTCCGCCACGCCGCCGCCGGACATAAAATAATCCAGCGGGATGCGCGTCTCGACCGGCAGGCTGCGGCCACCGGTTTGCGCGGAGCGGATGCGCAACGTGCGATCCGTGCGCGCTTGGATTGCCATGAGCATCCCGTGGCCGAGGACGGCTTCGCAGACGTTCGCGCCGGAGTAATCGGCGATGCCGCCCATGACATCCAGCCGTGCCGGAACGCGCGCGACCCACACTTCGCCGCTGTTGAAAAATCCAGCAAAGCCCGTCGGGTCGCTGTTCGGCTTGCGCAGGAGATTTTCAAATTCGGAAATTTCAAACGGCACGGCGGAGTTCATAAATCAATGGTGATGGTGATGGTGATGCACGATGAGCCGCGCGCGGTTGGTGTAGAGATACCAGACGATGAGGACGTTGGTGATGAGGATGCCCAGCTTCAACCACGACGGACGATGGACGAGTTCAAAAACTTCAATCGGCACGAAGAACGCCGATTCGCCGATGACGAGCCACACGATCCAGCCGACGCGGAAGACCAGCCCGCCTGCTTGCAACAGCATGAAGCAGGCGTAGAAGATGGTGCCGGCGAAAACCCATTGCAGATTGGCGGGCGTGATGTCGGCCACGCGGTCGGCGAGGTCAACGAAGAATTTTCTTTCCGGATCAACGTGCAAAAAGTGCAGGAGCTTCTGAAATTGCTCCGGCAAATTATCTTCATTCAACGTGCGGACCTTCAGCCCCAGCAACAACGCGACCGTGCCCTTCAACAGCTTGAAGCCGATGATGAGATACAGCGTGGGGGCACGCTTCTTCACCACCGGCGTTTTTGCGTCTTGCGTCATCGTTCAACGAATCCGCGCCAGCAACCAATCGCGCAGCTCGGAGATTTTCAAACGCTCCTGCTTGCCGTCGTCGCGATAACGCAGCGTCACCGTGTCGAGCAGTTCCGGTTTTTCGCCGAGCGTGTCGAAATCAATCGTGACGCAAAACGGCGTGCCGATTTCGTCCTGGCGGGCGTAGCGTTTGCCGATGCTGCCGCTCTCGTCGTAAAACACATTCATCCACGGACGCAGCAGGTCGCGGACTTCCTGCGCCTGCTTGACGAGTTCGGGTTTGTTTTTGAGCAACGGAAAAATTCCCGCCTTGAACGGCGCGACGCGCGGATGAAATTTCAAGCCGTC
>JAYVQV010000214.1:0-2186 GCA_043776855.1 Limisphaerales bacterium
CCAAAATCGCTGGCCCGATATCCTCGGCCGTTTCTCCCTTTGAACCCCAGTCTCATTTTGTTCCCACAACAAGTCTCATTTTGAACTCCCGCCGACACCACGACAGTTCGCAATTGCTTAAAACTGAAATGTTCGTAAGGCAGGCTCGCCACCAGCCACGCGAGCACCGTCTCATCACTCTCAAAAAACTCCGCGTCTTCTTCGCCGACGGTTTCAAATTTGCCCAGTGTGGCGACATGCTTGAAATCCTTTGCTTTGTCCGTCACGTCGCCCAATTCCCATTTCAATTCGCCGTAATTGAATTTCTCCACGTCCACCTGGCTGATGAGATGCCGAAAATAATCCAACCCTTCATAATCCTTGCCGGTTTTGACGCAAAAGCGCGGCAGATAAATTTTTCCTTTGAACGGACGATACAGACTTTTGAATTCAGTGCGGAAGAACGTGGATTGTTTTTCCACCGGCTTCCCGTCGCCGCTCCGGTCCATCACGCTTTCGCCTTCACCCTCATAACCTTCCTGCTCCAGCGCCTTCTTCACTTCCTTGGCAATCGCATCGGCTTTCGCTTTCAGGCAATAAACGTAGCTCTCGTTTAACGCCGTGTGCGCCGTCTTTTCCGCGAACGGCTGGCGCAACACGCGGCCAATCAACTGCGTCATGCTTTGCGCGCTGCCGGTGTTGTTCAGCGAAACCAAAACGTAGGCGAACGGACAATCCCAACCCTCCTGCAACGCCGCCTTCGTGATGATCCAATTGATGCGACAGCCTTCCGCCAGCAAATGAATTCCCTCGATGTCATCCTTGTCCGAGCTTTTGATGGCGATTTCTGTTTCGTTCACACCAAGCCGCTGCATCAAATACTCCTTCACCTGCTCGCTGTGAATCAGTCCCGCGTCGCGCTGGTCTTTGCCCGTGCGCTCGACTTGAATCAAAACCATCGGACGAATCATCCGCTGCGTTTTCTCCAAATTCTTTTCCGCAACCGCTTGCAATTCCTCGCGCTTCAATTTTGCCTTGCTCAAGCAATTCTCCCATTTGCCTTCGTTGGAATTGCAGATGTTGATGGGCAGCTTGATCATGCCTTCCTTCAACAATTCCTCGCCCGTAACGCGGCAGAGAATGTTCGCCGCGTCTTTGATTGGCGTGGCGGAAAGCTCCACCACGATGCTCGCGTTGAAGCCTTCAATCGTCTTCTGCGCCAGCTTGCTGTAGGCCTTGTGGCCTTCGTCCAAAATCACCGCCGGTTCGTGAATCGCCAGCAAGTTCCCCAGCGAGGTTCGCACCAGATTGTTTTCAATCACATCGCCATCGCCGAGCATTTTCAGGTTCGGAAATTTTTCCTTCAACTTCCCGTGTGCTGCCAAATCATCCTCCGGCGGAAAGTGCATCACGATGTTGCCCCCGCTGTCCTGAAACATCTTCAACTGGTCTTTCGTTTCCCGGTTCGCGCTTGCCAGTTTGATGAGCAAAACATTCAGCGTGGAACTCAACTGCGTAGGTGTCAGGCGATTGATTTCGTGTTTTTCCCAGACTTCAATTCTCCGGCTCACCGCGTGTTCCAGCGAGAAGCGGTAAAAATGATTCCGGTCGCGTAACGCCTTGAGCGTGTCCTTGTAAATCTGGTCGCTCGGCACAACCCACAGAATCAAACCGACACCGTTTCGATTTTCCAAAAGCGTGCTGTAAATCAAACCGAGAACTTGTGTTGCCAGCAACGTCTTGCCGCCGCCGGTAGGAACTTTCAGGCAGAAATTCGGCATGTCCTTGCCGATGGCGTTTTGCCGCTCGCCGTAGCGTCTGCCCGGCACGCGCAAATCCGTCCACGCATCCAGCGCGGCGTGCTTGTTGCCCGCCGCCTGTTGCTTCGCCAGTTCAGCCAGATACGTTTTGACCTGCTTGATGACTTCGAGTTGGTATTTCTTCAGTTCCATCGGCAAAAATTAAAATGTGGAACGCTCGCCCTCACCCTGACCCTCTCCCCCGGGGAGAGGGAACAGCGATTGTCCGTTCCCCGTTTTACGAAAGACGCTCTCGCAAATCCAGTCGCAGGTTTTTGCGGAAGACGGCGAACATTTCTCCCTCTCCTGGGGGAGAGGGCTGGGGTGGGCACGGTGACAACACATCGCTAACACTTTGGTGACAACACATGGTTAACACATTTCTGTTTTGGTGGAGTCCACTGCTGA
>JAYVQV010000215.1:0-2185 GCA_043776855.1 Limisphaerales bacterium
TCGAGCTGGGCTTCCAAGGTGGCAGGGACGGCGAAGGTCATCGGTCACATTCTCCCATCACGAAGTCAATCGAGCCGAGGATGCTCACCACGTCGCTCATCATGTGGCCGGGCAAAACTTTCGGCAGGATGCTCAAGTTGCAGAAGGACGGCGCGCGGATTTTCAGCCGATACGGCGTGCCGCCACCGCGCGAATTGATGTAGAAGCCCAGCTCGCCCTTCGGATTTTCCGCGCCGAAATAGACTTCGCCCGCCGGCGCGTTGATGCCCTGCGTCACCAGCATGAACTGGTGAATGAGTTCCTCCATGCTCGTCATCACCTTCGTCTTCGGCGGCAGGGTGATTTTGCCGTCGGGCACACTGATGAGTTCCTTCGACTCGTTATCGCCGCCGCCGGGCAGTTGCGCGAGGCACTGGCGGATGAGGCGCACGCTCTGGCGCATCTCCTCCATGCGGACGAGGTAGCGGTCGTAGCTGTCGCCGACGGAGCCGACCGGCACCTCGAAGTCCAGCTCGCCATAGACGAGATACGGGCTGGCCTTGCGCACGTCGTAATCCACGCCGCTGGCGCGCAGGTTCGGGCCGGTCAGGCCGTAGTCAATCGCGTCCGCCGCCGAGATGATGCCGACGTTGCGCGTGCGGTCCACGAAGATGCGGTTGCGCGTGAGCAGCGTCTCGGACTCGGCGAAGTTGACTTCCACCTCGTCGCAGAACTTGCCCAGCGCCTCCGCCCAGCCCGGCGGCAAGTCGCGCGAAAGCCCGCCGATGCGCGTGTAACTCGTCGTGAAGCGCGCGCCCGTGAGCCGTTCGATGAGCGAGTAAATCTTCTCGCGCTCGGTGAACGTGTGCAGGAAGACCGTCAGCGCGCCGATGTCCATCGCGAACGCGCCGAGGCCGAGCAGGTGCGCCGAGATGCGCGCCATTTCGCAGCAGATGACGCGGATGTATTGGCAGCGCGGCGGAAGTTTGTCTTGGATGCCGAGAAGCTTTTCCACCGCGAGCGCGTAAGCGACGTTGTTCGCCAGCGGCGCGAGGTAATCCAGCCGGTCCGTGTAAGGGATGAACTGGTTCCACGTCATGTTCTCGGCGATTTTCTCGTCGCCGCGATGCAGGTAACCCACGTCGGGCGTGGCCTTGGTGACGATTTCGCCGTCCAGCTCCAGCACGATGCGCAGCACGCCGTGCGTGGACGGATGCGACGGCCCCATGTTGAGCACCATCTTCTCGCCCTGCACGTCCTGCAAATCCTCGGCGGGCGCGGGCGGCGGCGACGCAGGCTGCGCCGGGAGCGCCGCGAGGTTCACCCGCGCGGACGGCTCGCAAAACGTGATTTCTTGAACTTCAGACATGGGCAAAACTACTTCACCTTCTCTTGTGCTATCAAACGAAGCTCTGTGACGAGTTTCTGGGCTTCACCGAATATTTCCGAAAACTTGCTCTTGCCGTTTGCGACCAAACCAAAGTCGTCTTCGATGACGCGAAGACCATCAAACGTCACTAAGAAAAACTTTATGCGATTGCCTGTTGGATAAGCATGGTCATTTGTTGGAACTGAATCGGCATAAAATTTATCCGCTACTTTCACAAAACTTGCAGCAGCCATGCGAACCGACTCGTGCCCGACGCCACCAATGACTCCGAACGTTGAAGTTGTATATAGGCTCGCATTGCCATCGCACAGCCCAACGACAGAAACAATATTTCCATCGCCAAGCGGCCAATCCATCAATGCGCCATAGGTCCTCGGAAAATTATCGTTACGCTGGATTCCAAGCTTTTCCGCCGGAGTCGTCAGCATCATTTCACGTAAGCCGCGCATCATTTCCGCACCCTGTTTGGCGGCGTCGCTTTTTGCTGGCGGGGGCGAGCTCTCTGCCGGCAGAGAGTTTTTTTCGCATCCAGTCAGGAGCGCAGTGCCAATTAAAATTGTTCCAAAATGACGCATTTTTTCAACCCGCTTCAGGTGTGCGGACGCGCGGCTCGCGCGCGATGGTGTCTTTGCCGCCGGCGACGGTCACGAACGGCCCGCCTTCAAGCGGCGCTTTTTTGGTGAAGGCCACTTCTGGCAAATCCGTCGGCTTGCCGGCGAGCGGGAAATCCTTCCGCAGCGGGAAATACGGGTAGCCGTCCCACATCAGGATGCGCCGCAAGTCCGGGTGCCCGGCGAAGCGGATGCCCATCATGTC
>JAYVQV010000216.1:0-8432 GCA_043776855.1 Limisphaerales bacterium
GAAAACTGTTGCCGCCGGATGGTGGAGGATAGCGGTCTCGAACCGCTGACCTTCTCAATGCCATTGAGACGCTCTACCAACTGAGCTAATCCCCCGTCCAAAGCGGAGGCACAATCTAAATTTTCCGCGCCTCAAGTCAAACTTTTCTTGGCGCAAACGAAACTTGCCTTGGACGCGGTTGCGCCTAGGATTTGGGGCAGCCGGAAAAATTATTTGCATGATCCGCTCATTCGCTTTCACCACTGCGGGCAAACTGAACATGAAGGACATTGACCTGTTCCTCATGCCGACCTTGCTCGCGGACACGAATCTTTTCCTCTGGGTGGATTTGGAAAAGCCGACGACCGAGGAATGGAAGGAAGTTTTGGAAATGATTTTTCATTTTCACCCGTTGTCCATCGAGGATTGTGTGCAGCCCAGCCCGTCGCCCAAGGTGGAGGAGTATTCGCCGAAGGAGGGCGACCGGTTCACGCCGTATCTCTTCATGGTGATTCACGCGGTGGATTACAACCGCAAGGACGGCTGCTTCGGCACGAGCGAGCTGAATTTTTTCCTCGGCAAAAATTTTCTCGTCACCTACCACGACGCCGCCTTGCGCAGTGTCGCCAGCGTGGAGGAGCGCTGCGTGAACGGCACGCTCGGCATCGCCCGTGCGCCCGACCGCGTGGCGCATTCGCTGCTCGACACGCTGGTGGATAATTACAAGCCCGCGCTCGACGAGTTGGGTTTGGAGATCGCCGAACTGGAGCAGCTCGCGCTCTCCAAGCCGAGCAAGGACACGCTCAATAAAATTTTGCAGGTGAAAAAAGAAGTCGTTCACCTGCGTCGCATCATCGGGCCGCAGCGCGAAGTGCTGTCGCGGTTCGCGCAGGGGGAATTCAAGCTGGTGCGCCCGCATCTGGTGCCTTATTTCCGGGACGTTTATGATTCGCTCTTCCACATCGGTGAACTCGCGCAGAGCTACACGGACTCGCTCACGGGAATTTTGCAGGTCTATCTGAACATGTCGTCCAACCAGACGGGCGAAGTGGTGAAGCTGCTCACACTCATCACCGTCATCACCACGCCGTTGATGATGATCGGGACGTGGTATGGGATGAACTTCAAAGATATGCCGGAACTGGAGCATGCGCACGCCTACCCGACGGCGGCGCTGGTCATGGTGGTTTCAACAGCGGCGACCTACTGGTATTTCAAAAAGAAAAAATGGTTTTGATCGCGCTCTAGGCAATAGAAAATGGGGAGCGCAGCCGCCCCGGCTGTGGTTCGGCGCGCCCTCGCGCCGAACCCGAACGCACGAAGACGAAGCGAATGTTGTTTGGTGTTCGTCCGCCCGGGCGGGTCGCGAGGGCGCGACCCGCTGCGCCCGAGGCGGGCGCGCTCCCCCAACGCAACTGCTTGGTTCCGGCTGAACGCTGCTCAAATAAATTCCCAGTGCGAGAACATCGCCGCCTGCCCGGAATAATTCTCCCGTTCGTCCAACAGATTCCACACCGTCGCCTGCGCGATGCGGAAGCGGCGTCCCGTCTTGGAAATGCGGATGCCGGAATAGTCGTCAATGAAACCGTTGGCCGTGACCGCCGCGAGCAGGCGCGCGCGCGCCTCGCGGTTCGGCGCTTCCGCCGTGAGGCGCGAGGGCGTGCGCGTAAATTCTTCCCAAGACATTTCCCACAGCGCGAGCGCGGCGGCGTTGCCGTAGTTCAAAATGGGATCGGCCTCCGTGCCGTGCGCGACGAGGACGAACGGCGCGTGGAAAATTTTCTCCGCCAATTCCAGCGGAGCGCGGACGGCTCGTCCGCGCGTTTCTGCTGGGATTGCATCAACTGGTGGACGAGCCGTCCGCGCTCCGATTAAATCTCGCCCCGTCCAATGCTTCAGGCTGCGGGCAATCAATTGCACCTGCGCGCTGACGGTTTCGTCCTGCCAGATTTTTTTCACGCCGCGATGGTGAATTTTTTTGCCGCCGCGGGCAAACGGTTTTGTGCGCTGGCAAAGAAATTATTTCCGTGTAAGCTGGCGGCATCATGGCTGGAAAAATTGTAATTCCCGAAGACTTAAAAAAAGAACTCCCGCAATCCAAGTGGGGCAAAACCCTCGGCGCGACGCCCATCGTGATGACCGTCATCGCCACGATGCTCGCCGGTCTCGCGTCCAGCGAGATGACCAAGGCGCAATACGACCGCTCGGCCGCCGCGCAGCTCCAGTCCAAGGCCGGCGACCAGTGGAGCTATTATCAGGCGAAGAAACTCCGCAGCTCCGTGGCGCGCAACACGCTCGATCTGCTGGCGGCCACGGCGGAAATTCGCCCGCTCGCGGCTGCAGTTTTAGAAGAAGCGGATGCCGCGACGATTGCCGCGCTGACCAAAAATGAAATTCCCGCCGCCACGCCTGCGAAGTTTGACGACAACATTCTGGCCGCCCTAGCCGCCGTGGAAAGCTCCAAGCCGGAAACCGATGTCACCGCGTTGCTCGAAAAAATAAAAATCACCAAGGACAACGATCCGCTGGCCACCGCGCTGATGGCCGCCAAGGATGCCGCCCATAATTTCGACGACGCCACCAAAGCCATCAACAAAGCCTCTGACAAGTTCGACGAACGACTGATGCTGGGCGACCGCGATATTTTCCGCGCCTTCAGCGCCGCGCGGCTGCGCTACGCGGCGGCGCGCTACGAGACCGAGGCGCGGTTGAACCAGTCCATCGCGGGCATTTACGAACTGCAGGTGCGGAAAGGAAACATCTCTGCCGAGAAACATCATCGGCGCAGCGGAAAGTTTTTCTTTGGGATGCTCGCGGCGCAGATGGGCGTCATCATCTCCACGTTTGCCATCGCGGCGCGGCAGAAAAGTTTTCTGTGGTCCGTGGCAGCGGCGGCGGGCGCGGCGGCGGTGAGCTTCTCGCTCTACGTTTATCTTTTCGTCTGAACCTGGCCGGCATCATTTTGGGTGCGGTTAGGCCGAATCCATGCAGTTGAAACCACAGATGGACACAGATGGACACAGATGGGGCTGGGTGAGTTTCCGTTAGAGACGAGTCGGTCATTTTTTAGAGGCGTCAAGCAACGACTCCCCCCGGCGATTTTATCCGTGTTTATCTGTGTCCATCTGTGGTTGAAAAATTCTTGCTGCATGGATCCGGTTAAGAGCGGTCTAAAAATGTTGGTTTTGGATTCGTGCTCGTGCTCGTCCTCGTGCTCGTGCTCGATTTTTCGTGGTTGCGACGACGAGGAGGAGGGGATGCTTTCCGTCTTTTTCAAACACGCTCTAACGGCCAAACTCCCGCGTGGTTTGACGGCGGTTCTTGACTGGTTGTGATTTGTTTAAGGTCTTCATGGCAACTGTTTAATTAGGTTACTCGGAAGTTATTCACAAAAATGCTTGCAATCGGTTCGGGTTTTGCAAGGATACGCGCCGAGCAGATAGTTTTTCAGAAAATTATCGGCTCACATAAAGGTTCCTCACCTAACGATCACCAGTTGGCGTATGCCGATTGGTTTATTCTTTTTTCCTTTTTTTGAAAATGAATCGTTACTTGTGGCGTGAATCATTGTGTGGCTTCTGGCGGCTGGCGCTGGCGGCAGTTTCTATTTTATTTACCATGGAGGTCGCGCGTGGCGTCACGCTCGTGCAGGAATTTTACCTGCCCATGCCGGAGGCGCAAATTTACCAGGCCAATTCCGCCATCATCGCCGGGGCGGGCCAGACAAATTTTTCCACCTTTTCCATCGTGGTCACGGGCGACGGGACGCAGGTGTTTTATGACCATTGGGAGGACGGCTATGAGGTGAGCCTGGCAAGTCCGTCCCAGTCCAGCACACTGGTTTGGGGCGATGGCAACAACGCGAACGGCATCTGCCCCGGTTTCGCGAATGATCCTTCAGGCATTCCGGTGGGAACGGTAATTACCCTGACCAACAACGTGTCGTTGCCGCGCAATCCCGCGCAAATTCTCTGGGATGCGCGCGACCGGGTGGCGGCGACGAAGGCGCTGGTCATCTCGCGCGCGGCGTGGCCGATTCCGACGGGGCCGGTCTTCGCTGGCGCGGTGGGGGTTTTGTCCACGCTGGATTACGGCACGAATTACATCAGCCCGGTGGGTCAGGATTTGACGAACAACCTTTTCAAATACGTCGGAATGTTCGTCATGGCGGCGCAAAATAATACGACGGTGACGGTGGATACGAACGGGACGGGCGTGGGGACTTTCACCATCGTTTTGAACCAAGGCGAATCGTATCTCATCAACGGCGGCATCAAAAAAGGCGGGCGCATCACGGCGACGAAGCCGGTGCAGGCGGATGTGTTGATTGGCCGGGTGGGCGCGAGCTACGCGAGCGACTGGTTCACGCTTTACCCCGTGGAATCATGGGATAATGCCTATTACACGCCGGTAAGCTCGGCCTCCAGCGGCACGCAGCCGGCGTATGTTTATCTCTACAATCCGAACACGAACGCCATCACCATCACCTACGCCACGCAAGGCGGCAGCGGAAGTTTCCAAATCCCCGGCACGAACGGAGTTTATCAATTTCAGATGCCCATCGGTTCCGGCGCGAGTTTCGTGTGCGCGGCGGGGCAGAACTTTTTCGCGGTCTGCACGGTGGCGGCGAACAACACGGCGGATACTTCTTTCAACTGGGGTTTCACTCTGGTTCCGAAGGATGCATTGACCACGGAGGCGACGGTCGGTTGGGGGCCAGGCAGTGCGGACGGCACGGTGAACGGCAGCCCGGTGTGGGTCACGGCGTTGGCGGGGACGACGCTGTATGTGGATTACAAGGGCGACAAGGCGGGGCCGTTGACCGACCCGAACGGCTTGAAGTATGACACGAATTTCACGCTCGTTAATTTGCAGTCGCTCAAGATTTACGACCCCAGCAAAAACCAGACGGGCATGAGGATTTATACGGTTGACGGCACGTTGATCACCGCCGCCTGGGGTGAAGACGCCGACCGCGCCTCGCCAGGAAATCCCTACATTGATGCCGGCACGACGGTGCTGCCGTTTCCCACGCCCGTCATTCTGAAGACCGCGTTTGTGACGAACGATGTCGCGCCGCCCGGCTTGAGCATCGGCGACACGGTTCAATATTCCGTGCAGGTGGACAACAAAGGTTTGCTTCCGCTCGGCAACACCGTGGTCATTGACGCGCCTTCCACGAACCTCGCCTATGTCGCTGGCTCCACCTCGCTGAACGGAGTGTCTATTGCCGACAGTCCCAGCGGCACACCATTCCCGCTGGATGGCACGGGCTACACCATCCCGCTCATCTTGAGTCGCGGCACGAGTTTGTTTCAGTATCAGTTTCAGGTTCTCTCGGCGGGAATCGTCAGCAACAGCGTCAACATTGGCGGCACAACCATTTCGGCGAACGCCAACATCCTGCCCGTTTCGACCAATGGCTTCACGGTCAACATCCGCTTCACCGATACCAACGGCGCAACCGTGGCGCTCTACTCCGCCGGCGGAAATGTTTTTGTCACGCTCACCAATGCCGTGGGCAACACTTCTTCCAACACGATTCAAACGCTCATCGTCACTGTCAACGACGCGACGAGTGGCGATTCTGAAACCATCACGCTCACCGAGACCGGCGTGAACACCGGCGTCTTCCGCAACGTCGGCGGATTGCCGACCTCGCTGACTTCCGGCCTCATCAGTCAGGACGGCACATTGAAAGTGGTTTATGGCGACGTGTTGAATGTGAGTTATACCGAGCCGATTTACGGCAGCAGTTCTTCCGCAACGGCGGGGATCCAAACGCCCGCGCAAACCAAGCAGCTTTACTTGAGCGTCAACAATTCCACGAACGGCACGCAGGCATTGAATCGCATGAATCCGGTCGCGGCGGGCAACGGCACCACGCGCACCAGTGCCGACATCGGCGCGGCGGGTTCAACGACGTTTAGCAGCATTGGAGTTGACGGTGCTTACTCCACGAACAGCACAGCCACTTCGTTCACCTTCAACTATGCCACTGGTGGCGGCACCAACCGCCTCATGCTTGTCAGCGTGGGTGTTCAAAATAACTCAGGCAGTTTGCCGAGCGTGAGCACGGTCACTTACAATGGCACATCGCTGAGCCTCGTGGCATCCGCGTCCAAGGCGAGTTCCAACCCCAAATACAGCCTTTTGGTTTATGCCTTGTTGAATCCGCCGGCTGGGACGGCTTCCGTTGCTGTGAACTGGAGCGGTGGCAACAGTTGCACTGTCGGCGTCATCACCATGACCAACGTGGATCAAGCAACGCCGTTCAATTCCACCAATACTGCCGCTCCCGGCACGGCTATCACCGTGAATTCTTCCACCAATCAGCTTGTGTTCGGTGCGATTTACAACAACGGTGCGGAGTCGCTCGCCGCCGGCCAGAACGCTGTCACCTCCTGGACGAACAACAATGGTTCCTACACCGCTCTCGGCAATACCCTGTCCGGCTCCAATGCCCCGACCACCTCGATTTCCTGGACGGCCAGCGCTTACGCTGTCGGTGTATCCATCAATCCTTCTTCAAGTTTTGCGGCTGGCGTCGGCGGCCCGGCGACCAACGTCACTTCCTTTGTGCAAACGCCGGTCTTCGCGACATCGTTCACGATGCCATCCAACAATTTCGTCACCATCACGAATTACATCACGTTGACGAACGGTTCCTTCACGCCAAATCCGGACGTCACCGCGCGCTTGCAGTTCAACAACACGCCGTTCCTCACACTTACCAACCCCATCTACAATTCTGCGAGCAACACGCTCGTCTGGAGCGCGGTGTTGCCCACGAATGTCACCGTGCCTTCTGGCACGAACATCGTTTGCCTCATCTCCAACGGCGTCGAGAATTCCGCCTTCCATATCAACTACGACAGCACGAACGCGCCGTCGAAGATCACTTTCCCCACCGCCACCGTCATCAGCATCAGCACGCTCGGCGTCTATGATGCGCCGTATCCCGGCGGCAGCCTCGTGACCACGCCCATCGCCGGCACCACGCTCTACGTCCGCGCCGTCGTCGCCGATCCGTTCGGCAGCTACGACATCACGAGCCTCGGCCTCGCCTTCACCGCGCCGAACACGAATAATAATTTCAGCGTCCTGCTCACGGACTCCAGCATGGTCGCCAGCAACGCCGCCACGAAAACTTACGAATACGTCTGGGCCACCGGCCCCGCCACCGGCAACTACGTCATCGCCGCGACCGCGAACGAAGGTTCGGAAGGCGTCACCGCTTCTGCCTCGGCGGGCATCAGCACCATCTTCCTCGACCTCGGCACGCCCAGCACCACCGAATTCACCAGTGGCAACAACGGTTCCGCGACGAACGCCTACCTCGCGAATTCCACCGTCTGCTTCCGCGTCACGGACCTCAACCGCAACACCAACGCCGCCACCGCCCAGTCCATCATCGCCACGCTCACCAGTTCCGGCGGCGATTCGGAAAGCGTCACGCTCTTCGAGACCGGCACCAACACCGGCATCTTCACCACTTGCATCAACACGCTCACCAACGCCGCCGTGGTTCCGAATGACGGCACGTTGTCCGCGCCGGTCGGTTCCGTGCTGACCATCAGCTACAGCGATCCGACCGATTCATCCGACAACACCAGCGCCACGGCGACCATCCAACCCGTTCCCGGCGTGCCTGGCATGGCGATGAACAAAACCATCGTCACGCCTTCCGGCGGACAAGTCGGCGTGAACCAGCCGGTCGTCTATAGTTTGCAAGTCGTCAACACCGGCAGCACCGTCCTCACCAACGTCGCCATCGTGGACACCTTCTCCGCGAACCGGCTCGTGTTCGGTTCCGCCAGCGTCACGCCGAACGTGACGAATTCCACCACGCTGACGTGGACGAACCTCGGCAATTTCAATCCCGGCCAAAGCACGAACATCTCGGTGACGTTCACCACCACCGCCACCGGCACGGCCACGAATTTCGCCCGCGCCACCAGCACCGCGATCACGAATTCATCCATCGTTTCCATCACGGTGAATTCCGCCGCGCTCAACGTCGTCAAAATTTTGCTCCCGCCCACGAACCAGCCCGTCGCCGTCGGCAGCAACGTCACCTTCCGCATCACGATTCAAAACGTCGGCAACACCACCATCAATTATCTGCCGTTCTCCGACACGTTCAGCGGCGCGTATTATCAATACGTCTCCGCCACCATCGTGACGAACAGCGCCGCGTTTGGTTTGCTCTACTGGACGAACCTCGCCGCCGCGCCGCTCCTCACCAACGCCGTCATCACGAATGACATTGTCATGCGCGTCGTCGGCGCCGGCACACCCGCGAACAACACCGCGACGGCGGATTTCGCCACCGATATTTTTGGCAACCCCGTGCCCACCGCCACCAGCACCGTCGGCGTCAACACCGCGTCCGCCGCCATCAGCGGCTCCGTCATCAACGACACCAACCAGAACGGCGCGCTCGATGTCGG
>JAYVQV010000217.1:0-2169 GCA_043776855.1 Limisphaerales bacterium
GCTCGGCAACAATGGCGTCGTGACCGCGTTGCGGCGCGGCGATTATATCACCGCGCGCAGTTTTCAATTCACCGCCGACATCGCGGCGACCGGCGCTTATGGTCGCGGCTGGCGGCGCGTGAAATTTATTTTCGACACCAGCGACGGCACGCCGCGAGTCATCTACCGGCAGGACTTGAGCCGGCTCGGCTGGGCGCTCGGTGAAAAAGCCCGGGAAACTTTGCTCGCGAAAAACACGCAATGAAACCGAAGCATACAATTCACTCCGTTGCCGCTTCCTTCTCCCCTCGGAGGGGAGAAGGATTGAGGATGAGGGGTGGAGCGGATATGCAACGGCAACGAATTAATTTGGGCGGGTTAGGCGTAGCGTCACCCCTCACCCCAACCCTCTCCCCTCCGAGGGGAGAGGGGGAAGTCATCACGCAATGAAACCTGATTTGAAAATTAAATCCGCCAAGCGGAAGAAAAAACTCACGAGCGTCCTCGGTCTGGCGCTCGATGGCAGCCGGTTGGAAGGCGTCGTGCTCAAACGCACGAACGGCGCGCTGCAACGGCTGCAAAGTTTTTCCGTGCAACTCACGCTCGACCCGCTCACCGCCGCGCCGGAACTCGTGGGCCGCGAAATCCGCAACCAACTCGACGCTGCGGGTGTGCGCGAGCGGGATTGCGTCGTGGGCTTGCCGCTGCGCTGGGTGCTGACGGCGCAGACGGAACTGCCACCGTTGCCGGACGCGGACGCGGCGAGCTTGTTGCAGATGGAGGCGGAAAAAAATTTCCACACGGACGTGGCGCAGTTGCAGATTTCGGATTCACGCAGCGCGTTGACGGGCGATAAAAAATTCGTGCTGCTCGCCGGGATGCCGAACACGCATATCGGTTCACTTCAACAAGTGTTGGCGGCGGCGAAATTGAAGCCGGTGAGTTTTGCGCTGGGCATTTCCGCGCTGCAAACGGAGCGCCGAGCACCCGCTCGGCTCGTTGGTGATGGGACGTTGGAACGCGCCGAGCAGGTGCTCGGCGCTCCAGCCGCGCTCACGCTCGTCATCGGCGAGAGCAATGTGGGTTTGCAAGTCACCGCCGCCGGTGGCGTCGTGGCGCTGCGCTCGTTGGAAGGCGCGGTGGAAAATGAAGGCGGACGCCGCACGCTCCACGCGAACGTCGTGTCGCGTGAGGCGCGCGTCACGCTCGGCCAGTTGCCGCCGGAATTGCGCGGCGCGGTGAAAAGTATCCGCATCTTCGGCCCGCGCGACCTCGCGCAGCAGCTCGCAGATGAAATGGAATTAAAGTTCGAGCCGATGGGCTTGGCGGTGGAAATTGTTTCCGCCTACGCGCCCACGGAGTTTGGAGTGACGCTGCCGCCGGAAGCTTCGCTGTCAGCGGCGTTCAGTCTCGCGGCAAATGTTTTGACGGAGCGGAGTCCGGCGTTTGAATTTCTGCCGCCCAAGCTGAACCCGCTGGCGCAGCTCGCGCGGAAATATACTTCCGGCCAATTCGGCACGGCGGGCGCGGTGGCGGCGGGCGGGGCGGTCATCATCGCGCTCATTTTTTTGGTGCAGCAGATTCAGCTTTGGCGGGTGCGTTCGCAGTGGTCGCACATGGCGGTGAAAGTTGCGGACTTGCAGAACATCCAAAGTGAAATCCGTTTTTATCGTCCGTGGTATGACGAATCGTTCCGCACGCTGGCGATTTTGCGGCAGGTCACGCTGGCGTTTCCCGAGGACGGCTCGGTGACGGCGAAGAGCATTGAGATTCGCGACAGCGGCAGCACGGTGATTTGTTCTGGCAACACGCGCGACATTGCGTCCGTGCTGGCGATGCAGGCGAAATTGCGGACGCAGCCCGGCGTCTCGGCGTTGAAGCTGCCCCAGATTCGCGGCAAATCGCCGATGCAGTTCAGCTTTGATTTCAAATACGGTAACGGAGGCGCACAATGAAAATTAACAAACGAGAAATTATTTTAGCATTGTTGACTGCCGCAGTCGTTATCTTTGCCTTTGTGTTGATGCCGCTGGCGGGCTGGTGGTCGGCGCGGGCGGTGCAGTTGAAAGAATTGCGCGTAAAGGTCACGGACGGCAACACGCTGCTCAAACGCGAGGCGGGCATCCGCAGCCATTGGCGCGAGATGCAGGCGAACGCGCTGCCCGCGAACAACTCGGCGGCGGAGCAGCA
>JAYVQV010000218.1:0-8361 GCA_043776855.1 Limisphaerales bacterium
GATGGGGCCGAGCGGTATCGCCGTGCGGGCGCTGAACCCATGCACCGCAACGCCGACCCCGGCGGTGATGAACGCCACCGTCAAAATATTTTGCAGCGGAAGCTGGCGGTGCAACGCCACGAGGCTGGCGGCGGCGGCGAGCGCCACGGCGGCGGTGTCCAGCCACGCCACGGACCACGGCGCGGCCAGTTCCAATCCGAACGCCCCGAGCAGGAGCGCGTTCAGCGCCCAGAATACGCGGGCACGATGATCGGTGGGCAGTGGCATCTGATGGCGGACAGTGTAGGCAAAGTGCGGGCGAGGAAAACCTGATTTTCGGGAAATTTTATTGCGTTGAACGCGGGCATCCGCTTTGCTTCATCGCATCGCATGACTCTCGAAGAAATTGGCAAACTCATCAAGCACTGCTCGGAACAGATGGACTCGCGCTACGGCAGCCCGGTGTTCAACGAATGGGCCGTCGTCTCGCTCATCGAAAACCGCGCGAAGGTGATGGCCTACATCGGGCCGCGCAACGATGACTTCCTGCAAAATTTTGCGCACGACCTCGGCTCGCTGCGCGCCACGATGACGGGCGGCGGCTATGGGCCGGGCGATTTTGAATTTGCCCGCCACCACATCGGCACGGGCTACGAAGGCTTCCTCGTGGTGGGCATCGGCCTTTACCTCATCTGCAACAACACCAGCGACAGTCTGGAAAGCATCGCTAAAAATCCCCGCTGGCTCGGGGCGCAGGTGCCGTTCGCGGAAATGGCGGACAAGGTGCGCGTCAGCCCGCTCGCGGTTGCCTGGGATACGCGAATTTTCACGAAGTCGTGAGGAGTGACGAGTGATGCGTGAATGGACTCGGAAGCGCTTCGGAAACTTTCACTTCTCACGCATCACTCGTCACGATTACTTCCCCAGCCCCGTCCACACAAACCACCCATACGCTGCCACCAACAGCAGCCCGACGATGCGGGGCAACCTGCCTAGCAGCGACACGCAAAAGAGATGCACGAAAGTCGTGATGAGCAGGACGTAAATGGCCGTTTCAAAAATCGGCGGCATCGCCATCGGCCGGTAGAGCGCAAAGAGGCCGATGCAGAGCGGAATGGAAATGTGCGCGTCGCCGACCTGTGAGGCATAGACGACCTCCGGCTGCTTTCGGATCCCGTAATAGATCGCCAGCATCAAATTTGGCAGCACCATCAGCCAGCCGCTCAACCAGCCGAGATGTTGCGCGCTGATGAAGCCCGTCTGGATGTGTCCCAGCCAATGCACCAGCCAGCCCGTGCTCACATAAATTCCGTAGGCCCCCACGGCGAGCAGCGCCATGTCCACCGGAAACATCCAGCCCAGCCCCGAGTGTCCCTGCCGCGCGCTCTGCTTGAGCACTTCAAAAACGTGGAAGCACTGCCAGAACAAAAACAATCCCACCAGCACCATGCCTTCGTTGAAGCCGATCCGGCCAGTGCGCCCCAGCGCCCAGGTCGCGCCGGTGAAAAACACCACCGCCAGCATCGTCATCAGCAGCGCGAGCCGGTTGACCTGGGGCGAATCACCGGCGGGCTTGAATTTCTTTTTGCCCGTCGCCTCCGCTTTTTGCGGCATCACGTTCATGCCCCAGAACAGCGCCGTCAGGCCCACGACCAGCGTCATGTTCGTGACATTGTTCACGAGCGAGTTCGTCATCACGTCCATGCCGTTGCCCCCGTGCCGGCCCAGGATGAGGGCGAAGATTAAATTTCCCATGCCGGAGCAATACGGCATGACGAGCGTTCCCAGCACCGTGCCCTCGAAACCGCCCGCGCTCATCGCCTCCAGCCGCCAGATCATCAGGAGCGAGGCCGCCACAAAGACGGCCACGAACAACCACGGCGCCAGTGCGCCCTTGGCCTCGACCCATTGGATGAACGGATTCAACACGCGACGAAGTTAAAAGAATTTATTTTTTTCGCGCGACCAGGAAGCGGGTGGAATTCGCGCGCGGGCGGAAGCTAATTTTTTTCCGAACTTTTGGCCGCCTCGATCAGCTCCCAGAATTTAGGATTTTCCTGCAAGGCTTCATCCTCGCCGGTCTTCAGGCCGGAGCGGAAAAGAAAATCCTTCAGCGTATTGCGGCTCAAGATGCGGTGCACCAGCACGCCGAGCTTGTGGCGCTCGAAATAAATCCGGTAATCGCCCACGCGGAAGCGGCTCAACGTGTGGCCGTCGCGTTCGAGCTGGCCGAAGTCGGCGGACTGGCCGGCGAGCATTTGCTGCGGCAGGCCGCGAAAGTCGCCGAGGATTTCCAACTGCAATTCCTTCGGCATCCGCGTGAGTTCAGCGGCGGCGGTCGGCGTAAAGATGACTTGAAAAGCGCTCATTGATTGCGCCGTCAGCGTAAGCGGTGCGAGGAAAGTCTGCAATGTTCTTTACCGGCGATGCGAACGAAGGCGCGAAGCGTTTGGACGGCGGCGGCTGTGGCTTCCTTCTCCCCTCGGAGGGGAGAAGGATTGAGGATGAGGGGTGGAATCATTTCAAGCGGCGGAAATTATTTGAGCGCCTTCGATGCAAGTTCACCCCTCACCCCGGCCCTCTCCCCTCCGAGGGGAGAGGGAGAAGGCAGGGCAGTCGCGAGCGCGGCATTGACGCACCGCCGCTTTCGCCTGCATCCTGTCGGCAGACATGAAGCTGCCCTTTTGGAATTCCCTCACGCCGCGCCAACGCAAGATCGCGCGGTGGACTTTTGGTTTGCTCGTCGCCTACGCGGTCATCGGGTTTTTAATTCTGCCGCCCATCATCCGCAGCGTGGCGGTGAAACAGCTTTCCGCGCAGCTTGGCCGTGAAGTTTCCATCGAGAAAATTAAAATCAATCCTTTCGCGCTCTCCACGACGATTCGCGGGCTGCTCATCAAAGACCCGGACGGCGGCACGTTGCTGTCGTGGGATGAATTTTATGTGAACTTTCAGTTGTCCTCGCTCGTCACGCGCGCATGGACGTTCAAGGAGATTCACATCCTGCAACCGCACGCGCGGATGCAGATCAACTGGGATTACACGTTCAACTTCTCCGACCTCATCGCGAAATTTTCCAGCACCAACGCGCCCGCAAAAAAAATAGCAGCGGCTCCGTCCAAGCCGCTCGTGCTGCACGTCGGGGTGCTGCACATCGGCGGTGCGACCGCATCGTATGCGGACATGACCACGCGCGAGGCATTCAAGCGCACGCTCGGCCCGCTGGACATCACGCTGGATGATTTCCGCACCGACCCCGACAATAAAAATCCCTACGCCTTCACCGGCACGACGGACGCGGGCGAACGAATTTCTTGGAGCGGATTTTTCTATCTCGACCCGCTGCGTTCCGAGGGCGAACTGACGCTGGATAATTTCACCGTCAACAAATACGCGCCGCTCTACCAGAATTTTCTCCGCTTCGAGGTGCGCAGCGGCAGCGCGGGCGTGCATCTGAATTACCAGTTTGAATTGAGCGAGACGAACCGCGTCACGGCGGTGAGTGATTTCGCGGTGGCGCTGCGCGATTTCAAAATCGGTGTGCCGGGCGAGACGAACAACCTCGCGGAGCTGGAACATTTCGCCGTGGCAGGAGCGGCGGCGGATTTCGAGAAGCGCACGGCTTCGGTGGATTTGATTTCTGCTTCCGGCGCGAACCTGTTCATCCAGCGCGGCAAAGATGCGTCCGTGAATGTCCTCGACGCGGCCAAGCCTGCCGAGTCCGCCACGAATGCGTCCGGCGGAATTATTTTCCTGCTCCGCTCCGTCACGAACGCCGTGACGTTGCTCCTGCAAAGCACGAACCAATGGAGCGGCATCATCCGCGAGGTGGACGTGACGAACTGCGCGCTGCACGTCGAAGACTTGGTGAACTCGCGTCCGGCGAAACTGGATTTGACCGGCATCCGGTTCGCAGCGAAAAACATTTCCAACCTGCCCGGAACCAATCTCAACGCGGAACTTTCCATGAACTGGAACACCAACGGTTCCATTCACACGATTGTGAGCGCGTCGTTTCTGCCACCGACGGCGGACGTGCTTCTGGACTTGAACCGGCTCGACCTCGGCTCGCTCGACGCGTATCTCGAACCGAGTTTGAACCTCTACATTCTCGGCAGCCAGATCGGTTTGCACGGCGACATTGCGCTGCGCACACCGGAGCATGAGTTGCCGCAAGTGACGTTTCACGGCAGCGCGAGTCTGGATCATTTTCACACGGTGGACGGCGTGTTCGCGGAGGACTTGTTGAAATGGGATTCGCTCCACATCAACGGCATTGACGCGAACCTCAACCCGCAGTCCGTTGCGATTGATGAAATTATTTTGGACAACGCCTACGCCCGGCTCGTCATCGAGACAAATAAATCCATCAATCTCCTCAACGCGCTCCAGCCCGCGTCCGCGCCCGCGACGAATGAAACCAAAACTATCGCCGCGAAAAATCCGACGACGAACGCGCCATTGCCGCAGTTGTCCATCGGCGCGATTGTCTTCACGAACACGCTGGTAGATTTCACTGACCGCTCGATGTCGCCGGAAGTGAACCTGTCCCTCCGCGAAATCAATGGCCGCATCGCCGGACTGTCCACCACGCAACTTCAACACGCGGACGTGAGCCTCGGCGCGAAGGTGGACGGCGTCGGCCCCGTCGCCATCACCGGCAAAATTAGTCCGCTCAACGAGACGGCTAAAAACGAAATCAAAGTTTCCGTGCAGAACGTGGACCTGACGCCCGCAAGTCCCTACGCCGGAAAGTTTGCCGGCTACAAAATTGCGCGCGGCAAGCTGAACCTGGATTTGAATTATGAGTTGACCGGAAAAAATCTGAACTCCAAGAATGTCATCACGCTTGACCGTTTCACGTTCGGCGAGAAAGTGGAAAGTCCCGATGCCACCAAGCTCCCGGTGCGTCTAGCCATCGCGCTGTTGAAAGATCGCGCGGGAAAAATTGTTTTGGACGTGCCGATTGAAGGCCGCACCGATGACCCGAAATTTCGCATCGGCAAAGTGGTGCTCGGCGTTCTGGAAAACATTCTTGTGAAAGTCGCCACGTCCCCGTTCTCGCTGCTCGGCGCGGCGTTTGGTGGCGGTGAGGAGATGGCGTATCAGGATTTCGCGCCCGGCAGCGCGGCGCTGACCGATGATGGCAAAAAGAAATTAGACTCGCTGGCGAAGGCGCTTTACGAACGTCCCTCGCTCGAACTGGAGATTGCTGGCAGCATTGACCGCGAGGCTGACCGCGACGGCTTGCAACGCGCCGCGCTCGACAAGGAAATCCGCCAGCGGCTCTGGCTAAAACTCCGCAAGTCACAGCAGGCGACCAATTCCGTTGACCAAGTGGCCATCACGCCCGAAGACCGTGAGCATTGGGTGCAAAAACTTTTCGCCGCCGCGCAGTCGGACGGAAAAATCACGGCGCAACTGCTCGCCGCAAACACGAACCTCGCCGCGCTCGCCGCGCAAATCCTGCCGCGTCGCGAGACGGATACTCATGGAGCTACGCAGTTGAAGGCTCCGGTTGTGAGCGCCGCCGAAAAATCCGCGCCCGCCTACCAGACGAAGCTTGTGCCGCCGCCTTCGCCGCCGGAAGCCGTGCTGCTCACGACGTTTGTGATTGGTGAAAATGATTTCCAGACGCTCGCTGCTGCCCGCGCCAAAGCCGTGCAGAGTTACCTGCTGCAAACCGGCCAGGTTGAAGCCGGGCGATTATTCCCCACCACGACCGTGCGCACCGACGGCCGCCGCGCGTATCTGCAATTTCAGTAGCGATGCCCGGTGTGAAAACCGTTCTCCGCGCTTTTCATTTCCACCGTTACCCGGTTTAATTTTCGCGTGGCCATTTCCAAAATCACAACGGTTCAATCGCTCGACGCGCCCGAGCTTCACTGGTATCTGACCCTCAAGCGCGTGGACGAACACGAGCAGGCGGGTGTGCTCGTGGCCGCGAACATCAAGGTCATCAAGCGCCTGCTCGCCAGCCGCTACACCGTCGTCTCCGCGTTGCTCACGCCTGCGTGGCTGGAAAAATTGGAGCCGCAACTGCGCGCGCGGACGGAAACCATCGCCGTCTTCGTGGCCGAACCGGCGATGCTCGAAACCATCACCGGTTACAAACTGCATCAAGGCGCGCTGGCGGTAGCGCAGATTCCGCCGCAACCGGATTTGGAAATGCTCCTAAAAAATTCCCCGCGCCCGCTGTTGCTCGCCGCCGTGGAAGGCATCGCGTTCGCAGAAAATCTCGGCGCGGTCGTCCGCAACTGCGCGGCGTTCGGCGCGCACGGCTTGATCGTGGGCGAGACGTGCGGCAGTCCGTTCCAACGCCGCGCGGTGGCAGGTTCGATGGGAACTATCTTCGAGCAACCGGTGGTGCAGTCGCAGAATCTCGTGGCGGATTTAACCGTGTTGCGAGCGAACGGCGTCCGTTGCCTTGCGGCGCATCTGTCTCCGGGTGCGACAAAACTTTCCCGCGCGGATTTGCGGAGCGATTGCTGTCTGGTCTTCGGCGCGGAAGGGCCGGGACTTTCTGAAAAAGTTTTGGCCGTGTGTGATGAGGTAGTGCAAATCCCGATGCCCTCGCACATGAATTCGCTGAACGTCGCGGTGGCTACGGGAATTTTTCTCTACGAAGCCACGCGGCAACGAGGGTGAGTTTTTTAGACAGGATTAACTGGATTATCAGGATTCAATTCAGAAAATCCTGTCCATCCTGTTAATCCTGTCTTAAAAAAACAGCCCGACGCTGCTTGGTTGTTTTCTTGCCGGTGCCAAACCGTTAATCTTTCTGTTCATGGCTGACCGTTTGCCCATTTACGAAATTGAGCGCGACATCATCGCGCGGCTGCAGGCTGACCGGCGGTTGATTTTATCCGCGCCCACCGGCTCCGGCAAATCTACGCAGGTTCCGCAGATGCTTTTGAAACACGGACTGCTCGGTGATGGGCAGGTGGTGATTCTCCAGCCGCGTCGGCTCGCCACGCGTTTGCTGGCGACGCGCGTGGCGCACGAACTTGGGGTGAAGCTCGGCGAAGAAGTCGGCTATCAAATTCGTTTTGAGAACGTCACGTCGGCGAAAACAAAAATCCGTTTCGTGACCGAAGGCGTGTTGCTGCGGCAGATGATTGATGACCCGAAGTTAAAAGGCGTTTCAGCTTTGCTCTTCGATGAATTTCACGAGCGGCATCTTTACGGCGACATCACGCTCGCGCAGGCGCTGGACTTGCAGGAGCAGCATCGGCCTGACCTGATGCTCGCGGTGATGTCCGCGACGCTGAACGCGGGCGAGTTGGAAAAATATTTATCGGAGCGCCGAGCACCAGCTCGGCTCGATTCCAATTCGGCTTGCCAACGTGCCGAGCAGGTGCTCGGCGCTCCATCGTGTTCCACGCTCGCTTCCGAAGGCCGCACGTTTCCGGTGGAGATTGAATACCTGCCGCATCGCCTCGGCTTGAACGCGCCGCCGGTTTGGGAAATTGCGGCAGAAGAATTTTCCCGCTACGTCAACGCGGGCGGGCAGGGCGATGTGCTGGTCTTCATGCCGGGTGGTTTTGAAATTTCGCAGACCATCGAAGCCATCCGCAACACGAGCGAGGCGAAAGGTTTTATCGTTCTGCCGCTGCACGGCGAGTTGCAGCCGAAGGATCAGGACGCCGCTGTCGCGCGTTACGAGCGTCGCAAGGTCGTCGTCGCCACGAATGTCGCGGAGACGAGCATCACGATTGATGGCGTGCGGTTGGTGATTGATGGCGGCCTCGCGCGCCTCGCGCGCTACGACGCGAACCGTGGCATCAACACGCTGCTCATCGAAAAAATTTCGCAGGCGAACGCGGACCAACGCACCGGTCGCGCCGGGCGCACCGCTCCGGGAAAATGCATCCGCCTTTGGTCGCGACCGGAGCATGACGAACGTCCGCCGCATGAGCTGTCGGAAATCCGGCGGCTGGATTTGTCGGAAGTCGTGCTGACATTGAAGGCGGCGGGCGTGCATGACTTGCGGAAATTCCGCTGGCTGGAAAAGCCGGATGAGATTTCGCTGACGCACGCGGAGGAGTTGTTGGAGGACTTGGGGGCGTTAAAAAAAATGGGGAGCGCAGCCGCCCCGGCTGCTGCGGTCAGCGCCCCGCTGACCGCAACGAGGGACACGCAACCACGCACGAACGTTTCCGACGGGGCGTCGGAAACTGCGTGCGAGGGCGCACGCGCTCCCCAATCACAAATCACGCCCATTGGCCGCAAGATGCTGGCATTTCCATTGCACCCGCGTTACGCGCGGATGCTGCTGGCGGCGCAGGAATACGGTTGTGTGCATCAGGCGTGTCTCGTCGCCGCGTTGACGCAAGGGCGCGATCTGCTGATTCGCAACGCGGGCAAGGACGTGGAAACGGC